>DODJ01000043.1 GCA_003545655.1 Candidatus Saccharimonadota bacterium | reverse complement strand
ATGTTTGTTGGTGTTGGTGCCTCACGCGTACGCGATTTGTTTGCTAAAGCGAAAAAGAATGCACCAGCAATTATCTTTATTGATGAGATTGACGCCGTTGGCCGTCGTCGCGGAAGCGGTATGGGTGGCGGACATGACGAACGCGAGCAAACCCTTAACCAAATACTTGTTGAAATGGACGGGTTCGAGACGGGCACAAATGTCATTGTCCTTGCAGCGACCAACCGTGCTGACGTTCTTGATCCTGCACTACTTCGTCCTGGCCGTTTCGACCGTCGAACGAATATTACCCTTCCAGAGCGTAAGGATCGTGAGGCAATTCTAAAGGTACACTTTAAGAATAAGCCAGTGGAAGATAAGGTGAATATTGATGCGTTAGCGGCAAAGACTGCCGGTTCATCGGGTGCTGACTTGGCTAATATTGCCAACGAAGCAGCGATTATCGCTGCTCGCCGCAACAGTAAGAAGATTTCCAACGCTGACCTTACCGAAGCATTTGAAAAGGTTGCCATTGGCCCAGAGCGTAAGACGAAGGTAATGAACGAAGAAGAAAAGAAAATGACCGCCTACCACGAGGCGGGGCACGCACTTGTTGGTCATGTGCTTCCTGATAGCGACCCTGTTCATAAGGTTACTATCATTCCCCGTGGCGGTACCGGTGGGGTAACCTGGTTCCTTCCACCTGAAGATCGTAATTATACAAGCGTCATTGAGTTTAAGGATGTTCTTGCCCGGGCACTTGGTGGGCGTATCGCTGAAAAAATTATTTACGGTACCGATCGCGTTACGACTGGTGCGGGGTCAGACCTTCGTAAAGCAACTGAAATTGCTCGCGATATGGTAATTGAACAGGGTATGGGAAGTAAACTTCGCGACCAAGTGTTCCACGAAGATAACGGGGGAATGGTATTTGATAAAATTACCCACGAGCGTCCTTATAGTGACGACACCGCGCGTGAAATTGATACAGAGGTTGCCGAACTCATAAAAGAAGCGAGTCGTCGTGCCGAGGTGGTGCTTACAAAGAATCGCAAGAGTCTCGACATCCTAGCTGAAGCCTTGGTGAAAGAAGAAACGATTGAAGAAGAACGTGTTGCGGAGCTTCTAAAAGGGGCGACCCTTCCTAAGGAGGCCGCGCTGTATTAGGCACGGTGGGCTCTTGGCGGTGTCATGATAAACTTTCGCACCACAATTTCTAAAGCGAATAAACGGCTGCCGTTGAAACTGGCGGCCGCCTTGCTTGCCGGTTCATCGTTATTGGCGAGTCTATTAGGGCTTTTCCGTGACCGCTTGCTTAATGGGCTGTACTACGACACCTATCCAACAGGTATTGATGCGTATACAGTAGCGTTTACTATCCCCGACTTTATGTTTTTCATTCTTGTATCGGGAGCGTTGAGCGTAACATTCATACCAGTATTTAACCAGCGTCTTGCCACGGGAAATAAAAAATCTGCCTGGGAACTTGCCACAAGTCTTCTTAATCTATTAGCCTTAGCAACGCTGGTAACGAGTGTGCTTATTATTATATTTGCCGAGCCACTGGTGCAGTATGTTGTTGGACCTGGACTTGATGAATCAAGTCGTTCGCTTGCGGTAAGTATGATGCGCGTCATTGCGATTAATCCCTTCTTATTTGCTGTGGCAACGGTGTTTGCTAGTATGCAGCAAGCGGTGGGGCGTTTTGCCTTCTTCGCCTTGGCGCCTGTGCTGTATAACATAGGTATTATTATTGGCGCCCTCTTCTTTACGAACGGTATTTATATATTTGGATACCAACTATTTGAAGGCGGTATTATGGGGGTTGCACTTGGTGTGGTTCTTGGATCAATACTGCAGCTACTTGTAAGTAGCCTTGGGTTATTTGGAATGGGCTTTGATTATCGGTTTAAGATTTTCTGGAAAAACAAAGGGTTCCACCAGGTGCTACGGTTGCTGCCACCCCGGGCACTTGATCAGGGGATAGATTACGTGAATAGTATTGTAGAGGTGAATCTTGCTTCGCGTATGACCGCAGGGACGGTTCGTGCGTATCAACAGGCAATGTCTCTTTCGTTCGTGCCAATAAACCTTATTGGGGTGGCTATTAGCACGGCCGCCTTCCCTAAGATGACCGAGCGCTTGGGGCAAGGGCGTCCCGATCTATTTAAGAAAGAACTGCAGGCGGTGTTGCGGGTGATTGTGTGGTTAGCGCTACCTGTAACCGTCGTTGCCTACTTTGGTCGTGGCTACCTAGTAAACTTTATTGAAAACGGAGGGGACCAGTAGATGGCAAGTATCTTAGCTATTCTTTCACTGACAATTCTCTTTCGCTCTATTTATTTTATTGCCGCTCGCAGTTTTTATGCACAGCAAGACACGAAGACGCCGTTCTATATTTCGCTCTTTACGATTAGTCTTAATATCATTCTAGCGGTATGGTTTAGCTTTGGGCTTGGCATGGAGGTATACGGGCTAGCCTGGGCGGCAGTCATTGTTTCTATTGTCGAGGTAGCTATTTTGTTTATCATTATGGCTCGTCGGATTAAAGGGCTTTTTGATGCGCCATTTGTCAATGCCGTGGTACGTATGGCAAGTGCCTCCGGGTTTATGGCAATTGTCACCTACCTTATGGTAATTTGGTTTCCGCTTAGCGCTGCCGATCAAAGCTTCTTCGCGTCGTTTCCTAAGTTCGCGCTTATAGTTGGCGTCAGCCTGATATCGTATATAATTATATGTCGACTGTTCCGTTTGCCCGAGGTAGACCCTATACTTCGTCGGGCACGCGATATATTCTTCAAACAGCCGAGTAAATAGCATGAATCAAGATCATATTCGTAATTTTTGTATTATTGCCCATATCGACCATGGAAAGTCGACACTTGCTGACCGTATGCTTGAAATGACCGGTACGGTAGAGAAGCGCGAAATGAAATCGCAACTTCTTGATAGTATGGATCTTGAGCGCGAAAAGGGTATTACTATTAAGCTGGCTCCGGTACGTATGACGTACAAAGGCCACGAACTAAATTTAATCGATACTCCCGGGCACGTTGATTTTAGCTATGAAGTATCGCGCAGTCTTCAGGCCTGTGAGGGCGCGATCTTAGTAGTTGATGCTTCGCAGGGTATTCAGGCGCAAACACTTGCCAATGTTTACTTAGCTATGGCAGCCGACCTAACGATTATTCCTGTATTAAACAAGATAGACCTACCCGCGGCCGATGTACCAAAGGTAAGTGCTGAGGTTATTAACCTTCTGGGGTGTGCTGAAGAAGATATTATTAAAATTAGCGCCAAGACGGGCGAGGGAGTTGATGCTGTACTTGATGCCGTGACGACACGTATTGCATCGCCGCAGGGAACAGTAACAAACCCAACCCGCGCCCTTATTTTCGATAGTTATTTTGATGATTACCGTGGGGTGATACTGTACGTACGCTCAGTAGACGGCGAGATTAAGAAGGGCGATACTATTGATATGATGGCTACTGGCGCATCGGGGCTCGCCCTTGAAGTGGGTTCACTAAGCCCGGCCATGAAACCGAGTGATAGCCTTAGAACGGGTGAGATTGGGTACATTGTGACAAACCTGCGAACCACGCGTGAAGCGCGCGTGGGCGACACAATTACTACCAAGCGCTCAACGGCAGCTGATCCGCTTCCTGGGTATAAGCTTGTGAAGCCGTTCGTATATGCAGGATTTTTCCCAGTAAGTAATGATGATTACCAAGATCTCAAAGACGCAATTGAAAAACTCAGTATGAGCGATTCAGCCCTACAATTTGAGCCAGAAAATTCACCGGTACTTGGTTTTGGTGTGCGCGTCGGCTTTTTAGGCCTGCTTCACCTTGATATTATTCGCGAACGCTTAGAGCGTGAGTACGATCTTGACCTAGTGGTTACTAACCCTTCGACCGACTATCAGGTGTCACTGAGTGACGGAACTGAGCTTGATATTAAAAGCGCCAGCAATCTACCAGATGTTAGTAAGGTGGCTGAAATTCGTGAACCTTGGATAAAGGGTGAGATCGTTGTGCCGCAGCAATTTATTGGCCCAGTTATTCAACTTATTGTGGGCAAACGCGGTCGCCAGTCTAACCTAAGCTACATAGATGAACGAGCACTCGTGAGTTTTGAGGCCCCACTTGCCAACCTTCTTACTGATTTCTACGATCAGCTTAAGTCTATAACGAGTGGGTACGGTTCGTTTAATTACGAACTCGATACGTATCGCGCCGAAGACCTCGTGCGTGTTGATTTTTACGTATCAGGCGAAATGGTCGATGCGTTAAGCGTTATGGCACACCGTTCAGAGGCGCAAAGTTTAGGTCGTGAAACCGTTAAGAAGTTAAAAGAAGTAATTCCACGACAAAGCTTCCAGGTGTCGTTGCAAGCGGGTATTGGTGGGAAGTTTATTGCCCGTGAGGATATTAGCGCTTACCGCAAGGATGTTACAGGGTATTTATATGGTGGTGATGTCTCGCGCAAAAAGAAGTTACTTGCCAAACAGGCAAAAGGTAAAAAACGTATGAAACGGTTTGGGAAAGTAGATATTCCTTCTGAGGCGTTTATGGTTATGCTAAAACGCGATTAAATCTTAGACGTATGCTACACTAAAACCAATGCAAAAGTGGGCAGCAAAACACACCACCTCTTCCGGCTTCACCATCGTTGAGCTTCTCATCGTCATTGTCGTCATCGCCATCCTCGCCGCTATTACCATTGTTGCCTACACCGGTATCCAAGACCGCGCTAAAGCCAGTGCTGTCTCAAGCGCTGCCTCCCAAGCCGGAAAACAAACCCTTGCCTACGCCCCCACCAACAACGACCTCTATCCTACCGAAACCCAGTTCCAAACCAGCTCCTTTCGCACTACCACCCTTAAACTCCCCACCGACACCCCCCAAGCTACCTACGACTACTACGCCTCTGATGACCAAAAAGCCTTCTGCCTTTCTGTCACCGATACCACCACCTCCCCCGAAACCGCCTACGCCATGACCCAAAACGGCACTACCGTACCAGGAAGATGTGTTGAAAACCTTGTACGGAATCCGAGTTTTGAAACAACTGCAGCTGACTGGTCATATAACACTCCGGGTTTGAGCGGTACAAGTGGGTCAAGTTCTACCCCTAGCGCCGGATATACGGGAAATAACTCCTTACGGTTCACTTTTAATACAAGCGGATCGTATAATAATTTTGGTCCGTATACTCAGGTGGTAAATCTCTCTGCTACGAGTGAATACGACCTATCAGTTTGGGTGCGGTCAACAAAAGCATCCACTTTTCGAATAGTAGCTGAGAGGAGAAACTCGTCAAACTCTAGTTTGGGAAATGTCGTCTCTAATGCGGTGAGTGTCGCCCCTAATACGTGGACAATGGTGCAAGTATCGGTACCTGTGACAGCAAATATGGCGCGACTTACCTTTTGTGTATATGGCGCTTCATCGTCTGTGGTGGGTGGTGATTACGTCGAGTTCGATGGGGCAATGGTAACGGCCGGTCCGGATACCTATAGCTATCCATCAGGAAGTGACACGGGGTGGACCTGGACAGCCGGTCAAGGTACGTCTAGCCTTTTTGGCCCAGCCCTCCCTCAATAGTCGTGCATCTGCTACAATAGCCCGTATATGAATTTACAAGAAGCCGTTGACGCCTATCGAATGCCCGAGGAGGCACGGGCGCTCATTTCAGAACATCGCCCACTAGGGCTGGCAGGGCCTACGGGTGCTGGTAAAAGTACTCTCGCTCAATACTTAACCCAGATGGGGCACTACGCACCCACTGTCTCTGACACGACGCGTGCGCCGCGGCCATTTCGTAAGGGCAGCGAAGTTAATGGGGTGCACTATTGGTTTCTCACCGAAGAGCAAGCATTAGAGAAACTATCCCAAGGGGGCTATATTGAATCTAAAGTAGTGCACGGCGACACCTTGTATGGTACGAGCATTACGGCGTATAAGCAGATAGTTGACAGTGGGCGTATACCTATTTTAGACATTGACGTTCAGGGTATGGAAGAGTTTATGCGGGTTGATCCTGATTTTGAGGCGATAGTACTCTTACCACCCAGCTTTGAGGTATGGAACGAACGCATCGATGCGCGCGGTGACATGACATCAGAAAATAAGCTTCGGCGGTTTAAAACGGCAGTGATTGAATATAACAAACCTTTCGAAAATCGGCAGTTCTACCCAGTGGTAAACACTGAAGTAGTAGAGGCGGCAAGAATTATCGAAAGTGGCGAATATCGTACTCCTGAATATCGCACGTATGCGTTAGGCGTTGCTGCTGAACTGCGCGATGCTACACAGCAGTACCTGGCTACTCAATAGTTTTTAGCACTCATTGACAGCGAGTGCTAAAATCTCGTACAATAAAGACATGACCGAACGGCAAAGACTTATTTTAGCGGCCATTATAGAGCAGCACGCAGAAATTGCGGCCCCTGTTGGGAGTGTTACGCTGGCAAAATTATTCGGCGTATCAAGCGCGACTATTAGGAGTGAAATGGCAAAACTTGAAGAGATGGGCCTTATTGTGCAACCACACACAAGTGCAGGCCGTGTACCTACCGACGCGGGGTATCGCTTTTACGTTAACAGCCTTACTGAAGCCCAGGAAACAGGAGAGTCGCCCCTTATCGATCGTGGTGCGAGAGCGATCGAAGCGCGGGTAACGCCGTATGGTGATCGGGCGGATAGGGCTATTCGTAGTGCGGTCGATAGTTTAGTTGAATTAACCCATAACCTTGGCATAGCGACAATTGGCGACGAACTTTACCTTAGCGGTATCGGAAACCTCTTTTCGCAGCCAGAATTCCTACAAGGAAACCACGCCCAACAGGTTGCACGGCTTCTTGATAATCTTGAGCCCTGGTTGCGTGAGGCAGCGCCAAATGAACCGCTTAACGTGTATATTGGCTCAGAGAACCCTATTGGCAAAACCAGTGGCGCTACCCTTATTATCAGTAAGTTTCGCTCGCCGTATAGCGACAATAGCTATATCGGTGTGCTTGGCCCTACACGTCAAAGTTACGCGAAGGTAATGCGGCTCGTGCGACACACGGGGGCAATGTTAGAGGAGATATTATAATATGGCAGATACACCAGATAAAAAAGCTAAAAAGAATACCGAGCATGAACAAGCACTTGGTGAACTAACCCTTGACCTTCAGCGAACTCGCGCTGACTTTGAAAATTATCGAAAGCGTGCTGACCTTGAAAAGGCTGCCGCGCGTGAGGCTGGCCAGTCAAGCGCCATATTAAAGCTACTCCCCGTTATTGATACGATCGAACGTGCAGTAGGGTATATGCCGGATGACCTTAAGGATAATGCTTGGGCGCAGGGCGTTGCGGGGCTTGCAAAAAACCTTGGCAAATCGCTTGAATCACTTAATTTACAACGTATTGACGCAACTCCTGGCACTGAGTTTAACCCTGAGCTCCACGAGGCGATTCAGTTTGATGAAGAGGCTACTGGTGAAAAAGAAGTAATTGAGGAAGAACTGCAGGCCGGCTATCTGCTAAATGGTACGGTTATCCGCCATGCTATGGTAAAAGTGACAAAACAGTAGTGACAGTTCTATTTCGCTCGTGCTACTATTGAATAAGTATGAGTGGGCAGCTAGACGCATTAAAAAATAACCCGTTTTTCAATGGGGATATAGACACAACCGAAGCAACTCGTAAAGAAAAAAGCCGCGATGCGAGTATTTTTGAGGTACTGCCAGCCGGGGTTATTTCACCCCGTGATGTAAATGATATTCAAGCAGTAGTACGCTGGGCAAACGACCAAACCCTAGCGGGCAATCCGGTCACTCTTGCTGCTCGTGTAGGCGGTACTTGTATGTCGGGTGGTTCACTTACTCAAGGCTATATTCTTGATTTGAAAAAATACGTCAACTATATTGGCGAAGTGGACGTTGAGGCACGGACAATCACCACGCAAACTGGGGCGATGCATTTGGCGGTTGAAACGACCGTAAAAGAAAAAGGGCTCCTTTTCGCCCCCTATACTTCTTCTCGCGATATCTGCGGTATCGGGGGAATGCTTGGAAATAACGCCAGTGGCGAGCAATCTATTAAATACGGTCCCACCAGTGCGAATGTGAATAAACTCAAAGTAGTATTATCAGACGGCAATGAATACGAGTTTGGCCCCTTGAGTCGTACGGAAGTTGAAATAAAGAAGCAACAACCAAACTATGAGGGTGAAATATATCGTAGAATGACCGCCCTGCTTGAAGATAACGCTTTTACTATCGCCACTAATCATCCACGCACTGTAAAAAATGCCGCAGGGTACCAACTTTGGGACTTATGGGATATTCATAAACAAACGCTTAATTTAGGACGTCTTTTTATTGGGGCGCAGGGTACGCTCGGTATTATTACCGAGGCGGAGCTTAAACTCGTAAAACCGGGTAGCTATCGGCGTATGATCGTGACGCCAATAGGTGAGCTTTCCCATTTAGCGGAAGTAGTGAAAACAATGCTTCGTTACGACCCAATTAGCTGTGAGACCTTCGACCATTTTACCTATGAGCTCGCTGAGCAGCTGTACCCCGAAGATGCTGCCCGTGCACATGTCGCTAGGGGTAAGCATATGGTGATACTTTCGGTATTCGAGGGCGAAACGCAACACCAAACCGATGTTATTGCTGGCCAAGCAAAAGAGATGCTTGAAAAGCTGGGGCACGAAACGTTTTGGATTGATGACCAAGCAACTATCGATAGCTTCCTTCTTATTCGTCGGAAGAGTTTTAAGATGCTTTTAGAACATCCAACTCCTCACACCCGCGCCGAAGCATTTCTTGAGGACACTATTGTGCCACTTGAGAATTACGGCGCCTTTTTAGGTGAACTTGAGGGCATTCTGAAAGAATATAAGATGATTTACACCTATGCCGGGCATATTGGTGCCGGAAGCATTCGTCTTGTACCGCTTGCTGACATGGAGGCCGAGGGCGCTGCAGAACGTATTATGGAACTTGAAACAAAAGTAAACGAACTCGTTATCACCTACGGCGGCTCTATAAGTGTCGACCATAACGACGGCATTGTTCGTACGCCGTACCTTGAAAAGCAGTTTGGTGCTGAAATGGTAAAACTATTCGAAGAGGTGAAGGCCATCTTTGATCCAAATACTATTTTTAATGCTGGGAAGAAAGTAGGCGGCACCTATCAGTATGCGGTTGACCATGTTATTCGGGATAATGTTGAAGGGTAGAGACATTGCGTTTGCTATACTACTGGTATGACGCAACACCCCATCGACCCTACATACACTCGACACATATAACAGGCGCGCACGGGAGATTTCTAAGAGATTTCGTGTACTAGGCGCACGAATAAGTGATATTGAACGCGCACTTAAACTTGCGGGTGTGAGCGATGGTAGCGCGAAAGTTATAGAGATTGGCTCTGGCGACGGAAGGGATGCTATCGAGATTATTGAGAGGGTGAGCTCGTACATAGGCGTAGAGCCAAGCAAAGGGCTTCTGGAAATCGCTCGCAAAGATTTTCCCTCAGTGCATTTTGTAGAGGCTACGGCTCAAGACTATGATTTTCCGGATGATATAGATGTCGTCTATGCTTTTGCGTCAGTTCTTCATCTAGGTGCCCATGATCTTGCGCAGCTTTTCTCGAGGATTTCTCACTCACTTAAGAGCGGTGGCATCTTCTATATATCTACAAAGGAGAGTGATGCCTATAGGCCTGAGCTTAAGGAGGATGTATGGGGACTTCGCCAGTTCTATCTCTATAGTGAACAGGAGCTTATGGATATGGCAGGTACACAATTCACAAAGGTATACGTATCTCGGCAGCTAAAAGAGGGTACGGGTGGTGAAACTACCCATTGGATTACTATTGCCTTTAAGAAACAGTAATAATTAAAATAGTAAATTAGCACTCTTGACATGAGAGTGCTAATCTATATATACTAAAGGTACTTGGCAATCTCGGCATGAGAGTGCTAGAATGAATATAAGAACAAACGATGAATTGTAACGAATAGGAGAGGAAAATTATGGGTAAAATCATTGGAATCGACCTTGGTACTACTAACAGTGCTATGGCCTACATGGTAGCTGGTAAGCCAGAAGTTATTGCAAATGCTGAAGGTAATCGCACTACACCAAGTGTTGTTGCTATTAATAAGTCAGGCGAACGCCTTGTTGGTCAGGTTGCGCAACGTCAGCGTGTAACAAACGCAAAAAACACTATTTATGGGGTAAAGCGACTTATTGGTCGTAAGTTTAGCGACAAAGAAGTGCAAAAAGACCACGACATTATGCCGTACGAGATTGTGAAAAAGGGCGACGGTGTTGCGGTAAAGATGGGCGATAAAGACTACACCCCTGAAGAAGTATCAGCCATGATTCTTTCGAAGCTCAAAGCCGACGCTGAAGCATTCTTGGGCGAGAAAGTCACCGAAGCCGTTATTACGGTTCCTGCGTACTTCGATGACTCACAGCGTCAAGCTACAAAAGACGCTGGTAAAATTGCTGGCCTTGAAGTGAAGCGTATTATTAACGAACCAACCGCAGCAGCGCTTGCGTATGGCCTTGAGAGCAAGAAAGACGAAAAAATTGCCGTGTTCGACCTTGGTGGCGGTACTTTCGACGTATCCGTACTTGAACTTGGTGATGGTGTGTTTGAAGTGAAGAGTACCAACGGTGATACTCACCTTGGTGGTGAAGACTTCGACAACCGTATTGTAAATTACTTCCTTGAGGTATTTAAGAAGGAAAACGGCGTTGATCTTAAGGGTGATAATGCCGCTATGCAGCGCCTTAAGGACGAGGCGGAAAAGGCAAAGAAAGAACTTTCGTCTACAAGCGAGTATGAAGTGAATCTACCGTTTATTACTGCTGATGCCGAAGGCCCTAAGCACTTTGAAACCAAGCTTACGCGTGCAAAACTTGAAGAACTTGTAAAAGACCTTATTGACCGCCTTGCTGAACCTGTAGAAAAAGCCCTTAAAGATGCTGGGCTAAAAGCTGGTGAGATTAACGAAATCGTGCTTGTGGGTGGTATGACCCGTATGCCAGCGGTGGTTGAAAAAGTAAAGTCAATCTTTGGTAAAGACCCACTTAAGGGGGTAAACCCTGATGAAGTCGTGGCTATTGGTGCGGCGATTCAAGGTGGGGTACTTGCCGGTGACGTGAAAGACGTACTTCTTCTTGATGTAACCCCACTCAGTCTTGGTATCGAGACAATGGGAAGTGTTTCAACCAAGCTTATTGAACGCAACACTACCATTCCAACTAGTAAAAGTGAAACGTTCTCGACTGCTGCTGATAACCAGCCGCAAGTAGAAATTCACGTACTGCAAGGTGAGCGTGAAATGGCCGCTGATAACAAGAGCCTTGGCCGCTTCATTCTTGATGGTATTGCCCCTGCGCCACGTGGTGTACCGCAAATTGAAGTAACCTTTAACCTGGATGCGAACGGTATCTTGAACGTTACGGCGAAAGATAAAGGAACTGGCAAGGAGCAATCGATTACTATTCAGAACAGTGGTAACCTTTCAAAAGAAGACATCGAAAAGGCAGCCAAAGAAGCTGAAGAACACGCCGACGAAGACAAGAAAAAGCGCGAAGCGGTCGATGCTCGTAATCAACTAGAGAACGCCATTTATCAAGCAGAGAAAATGCCGGATGAATTTAAGGATAAGATCTCTGATGAAGATAAGAAGGCAATTGCCGATGCGGTTGAAGAAGCTAAAAAGCACAAAGATGCTACCGACAAGGAAGAGCTTGAAGCTGCCGGCAAAGCATTGAACGATGCAATTATGCCAATCGGCGCAAAGCTCTACCAGGCGAGTGCCGAGGAAGCAAAAGCTGAAGATGGTGCCGCTGAAGGCGAAAAACCTGATGAGGCTGTCGAAGGTGAAGTGGTTGACGAGAAGAAATAGTACCTTCTCTGAAAAGTGAAAACCCCGCTATGCTGGCGGGGTTTTCGCATATCTATATTATTATTATACCAAAAATTAACAAAAAAGTCAAAAATAGCCCTTGACGTGTTGGGGGTGGTGTAGTACGGTAAGTGTATGAACGCGAATAATTCATACTATTTCCAGCGCAAAGCAGTCACTATGGGTGGTGGCATTGCTGGCGTTATGCTCGCAAAACGTAGTATGGCTTATCGCATCTCTTAATACTTTTATATAAAGCAGTTTGATACAAGATAAGCCTCCAAGTCGGAGGCTTTCTCGGTTCTAAGCACACCTAGAATACTTACCTTGGAGGTTTCTCTGGTCTCGAAACGCGAGACCGTAACCTGCTGGCCGGAAATACCGGCAGCGGAGAAAGGAGCGGATCATGTCATTTGGTCCAATTATGCGGTTCACTGTGGACGGGTTGCACATTGAGCTCGCGCCTCTTACGAAAGAGGCGATGAGCGAATTCATCAGCCTTGAACACGGCGGCGGTATGCAACGAAACACAATAAACCGATACCTAGGTCGCCAAGCTGCACCGGTGCTAGAGGATGAGCATGAGTGGTTCGAAAAAGTCCGCAAAGAAGAATCCTCGTTTGTATGGGGAATCTGGCTGGTAGAGGCTGAAAAGCGAACACTTATTGGTAACTCGGCGCTTGTAGGGGTTGGTAACGAAGGCCACGTACCATTCATTCGTCAAGCAACCAGCGGTTCTATGATTTTCCGCAAGGAATACTGGGGCCGAGGTATCGCCAGTGCAGCGCACAAGGCACGTACCTGGTATGCCTTTGAACACCTTGGGCTTCACCGGGTGAAGTCGGCCGTTATTCAGGCTAACAAAGGAAGCCGCAAGGCGCTCGAGCGTGCTGGATATAGCTTTGTGTACACCGAGCGGAACGAGCAGTACGGCGAAGGTAGGCTCCATAACATGGACTGCCTAGAGTGCTTGAACCCACTCGACCTCTTTTGGTCGCAGTGGTGGCATGGCGACCGGCCAACTAAGGCGGCACTTGCCGCGCGCGTACGTACTCGTGAGGCACTTGCTTGGGCCGAGCAGCATGTGGAACTGACATAAGCTCCAAACAGCCCCGTTAGACTACGGTTTAGCGGGGCGTTCCACTTCGGGAAGCTCTAAAAACAACGCCGCCCACACCATACCGGGGTCGGCTTTATAAAACGGCGCGTAGTACCATGAGCCATCGGGGTTGGTAAGTTCGGGGTAGGTGCCGTGGCGTTCAATAAGTTTACAAAATTGCTTGTAATTCAGTTCGTATTCAGGCCGTTTATACCGAGTAAGCAGGTGAAGGTAGTAGGTGGCATGCCATGTCCATAAAGAGGTCTCGGTATAGTTGGGCATAGAAATTGGTCCCATGCCAAAACGGTAGCGAAGTTTCTTTTTTGGTACTTCACCGTAGCGCATAGGGTAGGGTTTATTGAGTTTTTTCTTGGTAATGTAATCAAGAGTTTTGTTTACCATTTCCTCATCTTCAACGATGCGAAGGAAAAATGGCAGTAACGCGCTGTCGGCGCTAAATGTTTGGCTAGCGCGGTCGGCGCGGAAATACTCACCCGTCCAATAATGAAACGTTAGTAATTCACTGTATACCGAGGGTTCAAAGGGAAAGGCGTTGAGTTTGAGCTGTTTCGCACACTGTGCAAGGCGTCCAACTAAAGCAGTGGCATATGCGGAGCGGTCGTAGTAGACGGCATCGCGCATCTCAGCGTAGCGGACATCTTTTTTAACATCCCCCGTTTCAGTGAGGAATTTGTCAACAAAACGGCTTACTTCGTGGCTTAAGAAAGCAATCTCACGGGGGTTTAGCTGATACCCGCTTACTACAATAGAGTGCAAAAGCCATGGAAGGGCGTCGATGCTTGGTTTGCCCGGCGCGTTAAAAACATTCCCCGCTTTATCAATACATAATTTTACGCGACCCGCCTTTCGGTAGTGGCGTAGTGCCCAGCGTAACGTATGGTGTACGTGGGTAGTTTGGTTAAGGCGCACCAACGATTCGGCGACTGTACCAAAATCGCGCATCCAGAAAAAGTTATAGTGCCCAAGGCTGGTGCGGTAAAAGTCGCCGTACCACAAGCGGTCGAGTACTTGTTGGCTAATAGCTCGTGCATCCCCCTTGAATCGTTCAATGTCGGTAAAATAGCGGTTGTATAACTGCCGATACTCCGCGTGAAGCGTTCCAAATATGATGCCAATGCCGCGTATAAGGGGTTTCATTGCGCTTAAGTATAGCATGTTCGGCTGAGTACGAGGTATACTTTAGCTATGGACACAGATGAAATAAATAGAAAGTTCAATCAACAAATTCTTAGTGAAGAGGGTGAAGAATCCGCCTCGATACTCGAAGCAGTAAATGACCCAGATTTATTCACGTTTTTTGTCGCGCGTACTATGCTTACAAGCGAAGATGCCTTACCTGGGTTTCAAGGGAGTACTAAACACGAGGCAGCAATCCGGCAGCATGACGAGGCGTACGAAACTATGTTTGCAACGATAAAAGGTCGGTATCGATTAAGTGATGAAGCAACCTTACGTGTATTCGACCAAGTACTCGATACACAAGGTCGCTCAATGAAATCTACTTAGCACTCTAGACATTTGAGTGCTAAAACCGTATACTAGTAACAGATATGAGTAAGCGTGATTATTACGAAGTTCTTGGCGTGTCAAAAAGCGCCTCGGCTGACGAAATTAAAAAAGCATTTCGTCGTTTAGCTGTGCAGCACCACCCAGATAAAGAGGGTGGTAATGAGGACACGTTCAAAGAAATTAATGAAGCCTACGACGTACTAAAGGACGCTCAGAAGCGGCAGCGTTACGACCAATTTGGTCACGCTGGCGTAGGTGGCGCTTCTTCCAGTGGTGGCGCTGGTGGCGGTAACCCCTTTGAGGGCTTCGGTGGATTTAACGGCCAAAATGTTAATTTTGATTTCGGCGAAGGCCTTGGTGATATTTTTGGTCAATTCTTTGGCGGTGGGCGTTCCCAGCAGCGGGGTCCTAAAAAAGGCCGCGATGTCGAGGTACAGCTACAGCTTACCTTTGAAGAGGCGATTTTTGGCCTTGAACATGAAATTACCCTTGATCTTGATACCACCTGTGAGCACTGTAAGGGTACCACGGTAGAGCCAGGCTATGAAATGAAAACCTGTCCTACCTGTCATGGGGCGGGGCAGCAAACCCGAGTAATGAATACCATGTTCGGTGCTATTCAACAAACCGTCCCTTGTGGTACATGTCAAGGTGCAGGTAAGGTGCCGGAAAAAGAATGTACGGTTTGTCGTGGCACGGGTACGCAGCGCCGCAAAACGCCAATTAAAGTAAAGATTCCTGCGGGTATTGACGATGGTGCGACGATTCGTTTAGCTGGTCGTGGCGAAGCAATCGGCGGAGGCGAAAAAGGTGACCTTTATATTCACATCCGTGTAAAAGCCGATAAACACTTCACGCGCGAAGGCGATATTATTCTTTCCGAAGAGCATGTCGGTATGGTAGATGCTGCCCTTGGTACCGAAATTGATGTTCGTACCGTTGACGGTGTGGTACGTATGAAAGTCCCGGCAGGCACCCAAAGTGGCACCGACTTTAAGTTATCGGGTCACGGTGTGCCGCACCTGCGTAATGAAGACAAGCGTGGGCCGCACATTGTGACAATTGTGGTGGACACGCCGACTAAGCTTTCAAAGAAGCAGCGGAAGATACTAGAAGAGTTCTAAACACCGCTGAGCGCTATACTAGGGTTAATAATGAACATAGAAACAGAAACACACACGAGCGAAGCACCAAAGAAAGTAACGAGTTTTTTGTCTGCATCCCAAGACAAAGACCCTATGCTCTACTCAGGCGGGAAGCTAAAGTAGTTTTGCTCTATAGACGAAACAGACCATCTACAGAGGTAGAATATTGACAATTTAACTAATATAGAGTATAATAATATAGATATGGTC
>DODJ01000051.1 GCA_003545655.1 Candidatus Saccharimonadota bacterium | reverse complement strand
GTTTTCGCCCTCAACAGCGCTCTTCGCCGCCCCTACCACGCCCGACGTTCAATCGCTCGGGGGCACGCAGAAATTAGGACGCGTTGTTCTTGATATCCCCACCGCAGACTGGCGACGTATAAGTGATGAAATCGTTACTCGGTACAAAAAGCTATGGGCATCTCCCACTGGAAAAATAACCCTTGGTATCAGCGCCTATGACTACAAGATACCCCCTAAGGAAATACAGAAGACCGGGTTGCGAATAAAGTCTACTCTTAAGCAAGCCGGGGGAAGCTTACGGCTCGTGCCTAATGTCGATGCAGCATTATCGTCTGCTACGTCACATCATAATAAACTGGGGCTATCTGACAATAAAGTAGAACTTATTATTGTAAACAACGAACATCGCACCCTCGTCGCTGAAAGTATCGGGGCGCAAAACATCACCGCATTGGCTGCACGCGACCAGGGCCGGCCACGACGCGACGCGTTTGTGGGTATGTTACCCCCAAAGTTGGCGCAGTTGATGATCAACCTTGCTGGGCCGCTCCCCGTAAGCGCGCCCATACTTGACCCTTTCTGCGGAACCGGCGTGGTATTACAGGAAGCACTTTTGAAAGGATACGCAGCCTACGGCACTGACCTTTCCGAAAAAATGGTGCAGTACAGCAAGGACAACCTTACCTGGCTTGAAAAAAACTATACGCTTAACGGTGACTGGAAGGTACAGCTAGGCGACGCCATGACCACACAATGGGAAACGCCCATAGCAGCGGTAGTGTGCGAAACCTACCTTGGGCAACCCTTCAGCGCACCACCCTCGCCAAAAAAGCTTGAAGAGGTGCGAAAGAATTGCGACTACATTGTAAGTACGTTCTTGCGGAACCTGAGCAAGCAAATACCCAAAGGAACTCCTGTGGTGCTCGCTGTCCCTGCGTGGCGCGCAGTGAACGGCACCCTTACCCACTTACCCCTCACTTCATCGCTTGAAGCGCTGGGATATAGCCGCGTTTCACTCAAAACTGTTACTTCAGATAAGCTTGCCTACTTTCGTGAAGACCAGGTTGTTGCGCGTGAGCTTCTTATCCTTACGCGGTAGCGATTCGTATAAACAGATATATAGTAAATAGTCCGATAATTATTACCGATACAACACGAACGACGATAGCGTGTATAAGAGCGCGTGTATTTTTTGACATACCGTGTACCCCTTTCTCCCGCCCGCAAATAACTTAGACATACTGAACTGAGCCCGCCGCGAGGCAGGCTGAGTATACAGCCCTACACAAGTTTCCCTGTGCAACGCGTTAAAGAGCCTGACGACGGGGTCAGTAACTTGGTAACGCGATTTTTAGCCATACCTTTTAGAAATCCTAAAAGGGTTAGGCCGTTTGCCAGATTGTATCTGAAGTGATGGTACACCCACCTACTTCAACAACTGATTGTACCAACGAAAAATGAACAAATCTTTAACTTTTCAAGCAATTTCAGATACCCCACTCCTCCCTATAAAACCAAACGGGACCCCTTGACTATTTACCCCAAGTAGCGTACAATTAAACAGATTAATTGAGCCAGGTAAATAAAAGTCGAACGGCTCAAAAGGAGTAAATACCTATATGTCACACGTTAAAGCAGGTGGTTCAAGTAAAAACATCCACAACAACGCCGGCGCTCGTCTTGGCGTAAAGCGCTTTGGTGGCCAAAAAGTAAGCACTGGTGAAGTACTTGTTCGCCAAACTGGTAGCACTAAAGTAGCCGGTCCGGGTACGTTTATCAGCCGTAACTACACCATTCACGCCGCACAAGATGGCGTTGTAAGTTTCCAAAAGGTTAAAAAAGGTAAATTTACCGGTAGAACTGTTACACGTACACAAGTAAGTGTCAGCTAGGCTCCTACAACTTTAAAAAATGCGGGTATTTCCCGCATTTTTTACTATGATGACATTAGAATCGCTCGCGCCGCATGCCTATGCTGCCCCATCTTGACGCGACCGTCATCCTCATAGAGGTAATCTGACGGTTTATCAAGCCCTTCTACGAACTCGCCATCGAGCATCTTTAAGGCCATACCCACTGCATAGGTTCGGCTGTCCATCCGCTTACCTGTTAGTGGATCAACCTTTAAATTTCCCCTACTATTCTCGACGACTCTCCAGCCAAAATCACTGTCAGGTATAGCCATACGGTCTAGTTTACGTGCCAGCACAACCGCAACATCAAGACGCACTGCTGCATTCTCCCTAATAGCGTCAACAGCCTCGACTGTGTCGGGTGATACCCCATGCTTTTCAAGAATAGTGCGTAGCTGTGGGTTCGCCCTATAGGATAAAACTAGCGATTCTAGTGAGCTTTGACGATTCTCTTCTGTTACATACTTATCATAGTAGGCACGTTGCTTATCCTCTTCAGTCTCCGGAACATACTGACCAAACTCTTGCATTTTTGCATTATACGTAGCATCATCAGCAAACAAAAAGTCGTACTTCGATTCTCCTTCATCGTGCTCGTCACTAGGGCGTACAACCGGTGGTAAGGCATCTTTTAGGTACACGTACGGCCCCGCGGCCTCTATTGATTGCTGAAGCTCATTGGCCTTTAGTGGGCCAGTTATTTCACTATCCGGCTCCTCAACCTCCGCCGCATCAAGCGCAACCTCACCAACGTCATCGGCGAGTTCTTCCGAAATACCTGGCTCATGCTCGGCAATAGCATCAGTATGCTTGTCTACCGCAGCTTCTAAATCCACGATTGTACGCGCTGCCGCAAGAGTTCGCTCCTGAGTCGCTGCAAGATCGCGTGTAAGAAAATCTCCAGGCTTGGCGATATACACGGTGTTGTTTACTACAATGCGATCATTCTTCCCAATGCCATTTTCCGCCAGCCACTTCTTAACAGTACTGTCTTCAGGCCCAAGTTGATCATAAATGCGCAACTCTTCATCAGAAATGGAAAGTACTACGTCACGACCAACACTTTCGTGCTCAGGTGACTTGTGGGATTCGCTATTTTGTTCTATTTTTGTTGTGCTCATAGTTTTTGTTTTATTTAGAATCTACTGTTGCGTAGGTGTGTCGCCTTTCAGCCCCAAATGATACCGCACCCGCTCAATAACATCACCAATAACTACCTGCGATTTTACCAGGTAATCATCAACGCCAAGCGATTCAGCACGTTCTTTATCTTTCGGCTGACTTAACGCTGTAAGCATTACAACATGTATATTGGCGGTTTCAGGGGTATTCCGAAGAATATCAAGTACATCAAACCCGCTAATTTTTGGCATCATCGCATCTAGTAAAATGAGTTCAGGTTTAAAAGATACTGCCGTACTTAAGGCGTCCTCACCGTTACCTACCCACTTAGTTTCAAACCCTTCAATTTCAAGGCGAGACTTATAAACGTTTGCCAGCGCTTCGTCGTCTTCTACTAATAAAATTTTCTTTTTAACGTCGTCGTCATTCATAGCTGCTGTTATTGTACTACGCCCCTGTTTCAAGCACAAGCGTTACTCTTGCAACGCCCCTAGTGCCGCATCAAGTTGGGGGTCGCGACTTGCGTTAACATCCTCAACCGTTCGTTCTACCACAACATCAGGGTCAATACCTTTCTCAGAGATATTGTGACCGTTAGGAGTGTACCACCGAGCAATCGTTACCTTTAGTACCGCATCATCCTGAAGGTTAACAAGCTTTTGCACGCTTCCCTTACCAAAGGTTGTGGTGCCAACCAGCGTAGCAGCGTCATAATCGTGAAGCGCCCCAGCAACAATCTCGCTGGCACTGGCGCTACTTTCGTTCACCAAGACAACCGTAGGAACGCCTTCTAAGATAGGCGTGCTTCCGGTTTTTAACTCATCTACCACCTTCGTGCCGGTGCGTTCAGTAACCACAACTTTATTATCCAGCCAAATACCAGCTAACGACTGCGCAGCGGTAACGTAGCCACCCCCGTTACCCCGAAGGTCGAGCACCACACCCTTCACCCCTTGCGCAACAAAATCGCGAGCCACTGCACGGGCAAGGCTTCCAGTGTCATTGTCAAACCGACTTACCGTTAGAATACCTACGCCATCACGAACTTCACCATACGCGCTGGGGTTATTGATGGTTGCGCGGGTTACAGAAAAGTCTTTCGTGTCACTATCACGAATCATCGCCAGTTGAACCGTTGTTCCCTCTTCACCGCGAATAGCAGTTACCACCTCACTGAGCGTTGCATCAAGTGTATTCTCGCCGTTTACCTCAGCGATAATATCCCCTACTTGTATGCCCGCCTTTTGGGCTGGGTTATCTTCTAGTACACGTACTACTGTGGGGACATCATTTCGTATACCCACCTCAACGCCAATACCCCCGCCAATATTTCCTGTAAGGCTATTATCAAAGGCGGTCGCCTCCTCGGCATTCATATATACCGTATATTGGTCGCCGGCGGCTTCAACAAGGCCGCGGCTCGCACCCTCTATAAGGAGCTGGGAGTCCAACTCGCCGTCGAAATTACGCGCTAAGGCGTGGTAAGTTTCTTGTACCGACGAAAGGTCGAGGTCGGTTTGCCCAGTAAGTTTTGCAATAGTGCTAGTAAGCCCCCCAGCAGCGAGCATGCCCCCCACATAGGCAACGCCCGCCACAAGCACGAACCCTATAGCAGTTAAAACAATAGGAAGCGCGCGACGTTGTTCGTTACCCCTGCGGCGCGTCGCATGCGGGGTGTGGTGTGTATCTGACATAACTGTACTTATTATACCCTACTTCGGGTAAGCATGAGCTAAAAGTAGATGTAATAATCGTAAGCACCAGGTGAAATGTTATACATTTCACTGTAGTGGCCCCAGCCCGAGCCGCCGGCGTTGTAGTAGTTGTATTGACTAATGTTAATGGTGCCGTTGGCGTTGACGTCTTCAACCCATACCGTGTGTCCGTAGGTACCGGCCATAATAACCCCTACCGAGCCTGCGCGTGGCACTGAGCTTACCGTAATACCAGCAGCACGAGCATTGCCAGGCCACTGGTTAGCGTTACCGCGGCCACCCCAGTACGGCATGTAGCCATTCTTTTGGTATACCTTCCAGGCGGTATAACTTACGCATTGGCGTGAATACATTCCCCATGGATCAACAACTGGGTTGTAGTAGTTTGAGTTTGCAAGGTTAGCTGGGTACCCACCTTTATTAGGGTCGCCTGCAACCGCGCCACCACCCGCACCAGCCGCCCGAAGCGCTGCTTCGATAGCCGCTTGCTGCTCGCGTTGTAGCTGCTCTTTACGTTCAGCAGATTGCGCTGAAAGTGAACGATAGTTCGCCTCGTCACCCTTTGTTTGGTTAAGCAGCGTCTGCTGCTCAGCTTCCTTTGAAGCAAGCAGATTACGCTGGTCTTCTTGGTCAGAGATGACGTTTTCAACGTCTTTCTTTTGCACTTCAAGCTCGGCCTTGGCAGTTTTAATAGCATCAATAGTTGTCGTTAGTTGGTCACGGGTTGCCGAGCGGTATTCTTGCTTGTCGATGTACTCGTTTACCCCTTTACTACTGGCGAGCATTTCAATAGGTGAAACTTCGTCATCTACGTATAGGTCGGCGATAATCACGCCAAGACTGTCTTTATTCTTTGCAATCTTTTCTTCGTTCGATTTAATTTCAGCGTTCAGTTGATTGAGTTTTGCCTGACTAATATCGATCTGTGCCTGAATGGTGGCCTTTTCGTTATTTAGACGGCTCACTTCTCGTTGTAACGTATCTGCCTGGGTAGAAAGTTCAGCCGCGGCGGCATCGTAGCGGGCAATGTCTTGCTCGAGTGCTCGAATGCGCGCGTCGTAATCATCAGCGCTAACGTTAGTTACCGCAAGCTGAATAGGCGCAATAAGACCAAGCGCCACTACTGATACGGCAATGATAAAAAGCCTTTTAGAAGATATAGAGACTGGTGTGGTGGAACGCAGTTTCTTCATATATATTCATTTAAGCATAAGCGGTACATAAAGTCAATAAGTATACAGGAGAGATTCCCGATTCTGGGAACTTATAATTTCAAGTATCGCCGCGTTGCCAAACTTGAAGAGATAATGCCGATAATCGCGCCGATAAGAATCATCGCGAGCAGCACAAACCCAGCGTAGAACGTCATTAGGTTGAGTGTCCCTTGCACGGCGATATCTTGCGCTTGTAAGGCCGGTGCGGCCAGTACTAGTAGCCCAAACCCTAAGCCGGTAGCGATAAGCGCCGCGAAGAAACCATAAACCACTGCTTCAACTAAGAATGGCCCACGAATAAACGAGCGCTCTGCCCCAATGAGCTTCATCATCTGAATCTCTTCACGGCGGTTAAAAATAGCCATACGAATGGTGTTGAAAATAATCAGCATCGATACAGCGACAAACACCACGCTCAGGATAATCCCCACCTGCTGTGCAAACTTGGCAGCCCCGGCAATGGTTTCTATCGCCTCGCGGCGCGTCCCGGCAAATGAAGCATCACGATCAGGGTCAAGGTGGTCTTTAACAGTGTCGTTATCTTCTACCAGCGCAGCGAGTTGTGTTGTGTCATTAATATCTACCACCTTAATAGTAAGTGTCCACGGAAATTGGTTGGTCGCCTCGGTGACTGCCTCTAGAGCGTCGGGGTCAGACTTATATTCGTCGATAAACTCATTACGAGCTTGGTCGGGGGTACGAATGGTTACCGAAATAACCGAAGATTGGTCGCGTACTTCGTCTGCCACAGCATCGGCCTCTTCTTGGGTGGTTTCGGTATCAAGATAGAGCGAAATCTGCACCTTATCGCGAAGCTGAGCAACGGTATCAAATAACACATTATGCGCCGCAAAACTCACAAAAATCACAAATAACGTAATCGTCATAACCGCAGTCGCGGCGATAGTAAGCCAGGCATTGCGTGTAAAGTTATTCACCCCATAGCGGCACATACGCCAAAACGTAATCCACTGGCGGCGGTGGCGCTTTTGCTGGCGCAAGGCCTTGCTACTTTGCTTGGCAGCTGTTTTTGGTTGAGACGCTTTCTTTGCCATACCCTATTGCCTATAGCTTCCTTCCGCCTGGTCGCCAGTTATTTGCCCGTTCTCGATGGTAATTACCCGTCGTTTCAGCTTGTTGACGATATCAGCATTATGCGTAGTGAGAAGCACGGTGGTACCGTACTTGTTAATCTTTTCAAGCAAGCGGACGATCTCCCAGGTGTTTTTGGGGTCGAGATTACCGGTGGGTTCATCGGCAATAAGAATTTTTGGTTGTCGTACAATAGCACGAGCAATAGCCACGCGCTGGCGCTCACCGCCCGATAACTGGCTAGGAAATTGTTTTTCTTTACCCGTAAGGCCTACGAGGTCGATTACTTTTGGTACAGTATTTTTAATCTCGCGACCGGTCATGCCGGCAATTTCTAACGCAAA
>DODJ01000070.1 GCA_003545655.1 Candidatus Saccharimonadota bacterium | reverse complement strand
AATGGGTCACGGCTTATGTATGAATTGACAAGCGCGGTTTCGGAGCTTAGGTCTTCTAATCTTCAAGGCACCTATGAGGCTGGAGGCGATGTCATACTGGCGCTAAAAGAGATTCAGCAGAGAGAAGATCATCCTATGGCGCATAGCCAATTAAGCAAGATATCACATGCGGTCGAGTCAATCACCAAACAGCTTATCGGATATTTTCCTCACGATATCAAGCCTATTGCTTCAGTGAAGTCTGAACAGCTGGATGAGCCGCTCGCGCCAAAAGAGAAGCCTGCGTATGAAAAGGCGAGTACCGGTGAAGTTGAAATGATCATCGAGCCCCTTCCCGAGTCTGCTATTGAACTTGCGCAGGCGATCGAAACCTCCATTGATACGTTTAATGCTTATTGGACGCAAAAAGCAAAGAGCTGGAGAGAGAATGGCTTCTCTCATCTAATGCGCTCGCTCGTAGTTGAGAATGGCGTCGATAAGATCGATGCTGTCCGGAGACTCGGAGTCGTTCAACGACTGGATGAAGCCGCGAAGACTGATGTCAACCTTGCACGCGACGAGATGAGCCAAGGTCTTGAAGCGCAGGCGCATATCGCAGCACGTATAGACGAATTCACTGAAACCTACAAGAACTATGCGGATGCTCGATATATGGCACGAAAATTTGCTCTATTTGATCTTCAAAGTCAGCTTGAATTGATTACGAATGGTTGGGATCGTCTTTCGGAGTCGTTGCGGGAATATTGGCCGAACGGCGACGGTTCCAATGTCGTTGAACGCCTGCGAAAAACCTTATTCACCGAATCTGAGCAAGAGTATGTGGAATCTATCGATATCAAAAGTGAAGTTCCGTCCGTCGAGCCCAAGGACGATGAAGACATCTACGAGCCAAAAAATATCGAAGAAATTGAAGCAGTATTTACTACTATCCCGGCCGTTCCAGTAGAAGCCGTTGAGGTAGAGGTTAGCCAGTCGAGTGAGGCGTTTCAGGAACTTGATACGCTGCGCACAATTGTTGATCAACTCGATGAGGTCGTACTGCCGCCCGAAATGACGCAGGAGACCCTTGTTGCGCAACTTAAGGAACTGGGCGAAGAGCATGCAGACCGTATAAACTGGCGTAAATTCGAAGACCTCATACTTCTGCATAAGGATTTCGGCGGCAAGCTGTACCGCTCACGGCTAAAGAGCGCGGGTTCGGAATCAAAGGAAACGGACGAAGAGAAGGAATACGGCGAAGTGTACTACACACTCGTATTTAACCTATATGGCCGAGAATTTGCCGTTGCTGAAAGTCCGATGACCGGTAACGCAACGTATGTCGTTGATGTCGAAAACGCACCGGGCACTTGGCTAGAGATGCTTGTAATGAACAAGCGTGACCTGCGTGAATTGGGCGGTAAGCGCATCATCCACTCATCTGCCGCACCGTACGGTGAGCAACATCGGGACAAGGTTATTGACTACATTGTGTCGACATTGGAGCATGTGGACGCCTAATCCGCAGTAGATATAGAAAAAGACCGCATCTATCCGTGCGGTCTTTTTTATATCATATATTATGAAACTTTCTTCACCTGAAGCGCATCAAGCTCAACCGAAGTATCACGGCCAAACATGCTTACCATTACCTTCACCTTACCCTTTTGGGTGTCGATTTCAGAAATAGAGCCGTCAAAGCCTTTAAATGGCCCGTCGGTAATGCTTACTACTTCGCCTTCAGCAAAATCAATGTGGTGCTTAGGGTCTTCAACGCCCATACGCTTCTTAATTTTGCTAATCTCTTGGTCGGAAACAGGCGTTGGTTGTGTACTTGTGCCTACAAACCCAGTGACACCAGGTGTGTTGCGTACAATGTACCAGGTTTCGTCGGTAAGTTTCATTTCAACAAGCGCATAGCCTTGGAATATCTTTTTCTCGACTACCTTGCGTTTACCGTTCTTAATTTCAATTTGCTTTTCTTTTGGCACCATGACATCGAAAATCTTGTCAGCCATGTCTACAGCATTAATACGCTGGCGAATACTGTCGGCGACTTTCTCTTCGTAGCCACTGTAGGTATGAATGGCGTACCATTGGCGGGATGAATCGTATCGGTTTTTTGACATTGTGAGGTTCCTTTTCCTTACGCAATAATTAGTTCAAATATATATTTAAAGAAGGTATCCAAGAGGACTATAAGTACCACAAAGAAAGCGCTAAACAGAATGACCGCTACGGTAAGCGCCCACGTTGCCTTGCGGTTTGGCCAACGTACTTGGCGAAGTTCAAACCATGCACCCTTGAAATACCCACCAATAGCATGGAGCATTTTACCAAACCATGTTTTAGGCTGGCGAGGTTCTTTTACTTTTTTCGCTTTTACCTTGTTCGCCGCCACCACCTTAGGCGCTTTCGCGTCTTTAGCGGAGATACGCGTAACCTTACTTGTTTTAGCCACTATTTCCTCCGGAAAATAAATAGAGTCTGCTTAGCAGACTGTCAATATAGAGTATAGCGTACTTCGGTAAAATGCGCAAGATAGGCTATACTATAAGCAGTATGATATACGAACCAATAGCGTATACGGCAATGGGGCTTGCGGCTAGTATGGCGCCTATTATGGCAGTGCGGTTACGCGCTATCTTTCGCGCAACTAAGCCACCGAAGTACACAACTCCTTTAGGCGATGAAACCGACCTTCCTAGCGTCACGGTATGTATACCAGCGCGTAACGAGCAGCATGCTCTAACGGATTGCCTCGAACGTGTATTAGCCTCGACGTATCAAAAGCTCGAAATTATTGTGCTAGACGATGTCTCTGGCGACGATACATCGGCGCTTATTAAATCATTCGCTAGCTCTGGAGTACGGTTTATACAGGGTGATCCACTACCCCAGGAATGGCTTGGTAAAAACCATGCACTTGAGGAGCTCCTACGCGAGGCAAATGGCACCTATATTTTATTTATGGACGTTGACACTCGCGTAGAGCCGCAAGCAATAGAACGCATAATACGCTATGCTGTTTCACATACTATCGATATGGTGTCGGTACTTCCCTTTCGCAATGACGGCTGGCGGGGTAGCGTACTTGCTTCGCCGTTACGTTTCTTCTGGTCACTCCTATTCCACTCACCTACCCTTCCAGCAGTTTCGAGTGGGTCATGGTGCATCCGCCGGTCAACACTCGAGACAGAGTTCAACGGGTTCACGAAGCTTCACGCGGCTATTCAGCCAGAAGTAACTATCGCACGCGAACTTATGAAAAAGCAGCGGTACCATCTGCTTGTCAGTACCGCCGAATTTGGCGTGAACTACGAAAAAAAATGGCGCTCACAGCTGCTTACAAGTATACGTTTATTGTACCCTATTGCTCGGTATTCTATAGCAAACGTACTGCTCATTGCATTTGACATCGCTATTCTACTTTCCCCCTGGATAGTTCTTGTGTACGGTATCTTTCAGGGTCTTTTGATTGTAAGTAGTATTGCCGGAGCAGTATGTGTAGCGTATATGACCGTGTATGGCTATTATGCGGCAACTATGTGGCGCAAAGGTGCATTTTTGGGCGCTCTCTTGTGGCCACTCCTTTTATTACAAGAGCTAGTGCTCGTCATAGCGAGTGGTGTGCAGTACAAAAGGAAGTCTGTTACTTGGAAGGGCCGCTTGGTTCGACCGGCAAAGTGAAGCTAAAAGTAGAGCCATGGTTAAGCCGACTTTTTAACTCTATTGTTGTATGGAGCTTGCGTGCCAGCTTTGCAGAGACGTAAAGCCCCAGGCCAGTACCGCCCGTTTCTCTAATACGGTAATCTTCGCTACGATAGAATTTATTGAATACCTTATTTTGGTCGCTTCGGCTAATACCGATACCCGTATCCTTTACTGCAAAATTTACCCTACCGGCTGCGGAGCGAGCAGTAATAGTAACTGTACCTTCTTTCGTGTATTTAATGGCATTAGTAATAAAATTCTGTAACAGTTCCTCTAGGTAGAGCCTACTCACGAATACTTTTCCTAACTTACTTCCTAGGTCAAGATCGAGCGCCAACCCCTTTTGTTGCGCGTCTTTCTGATACTGAGTATGCATTGCGTGAAGGAGCTCGCTCACGCTAATTTCCTCTGGTGTATCGGCAACACCCCGCTCAGCACGTGATAATGTACTGAGATCATTTACCATTTTTGCTAAGTAGAGTACTTGCTCGTGGGCAGTGGAAATGGTGCCCGCAAGTATGTCGTTAGTGGGTGGGGTTTTTCGATTTACGAGCACTTCAAGGTTAGATAATGATCCCTCAACAATGGTAATTGGCGTGCGAAGCTCGTGGCTCACAACGCTAATAAATTCATCGCGCTCTTCTTCTAGGCTCTTCTGCTTAGTGATATCACGTAGTATGAGGATGTAGCCATTTTGCTCTTCCTTTTTATGGCGCGCACTGTAGTTACTTCGAATTGGTGCGAAAGTAATTTCAAGTCGAATAAGCTCACCGTCGGCGTATTGATGGCTTAAATCGTCTCGGCGGGTAGAGCGAGTTGCCGCTTTAAGTAAGCTTGAAACGGTAACCGCAGCACCCTCACCATCGACAAGGTGGAGTAAACTATCCATGGTCTTGCCCTTAATACTGTCGTTTGTATCAAGTAAATCAAGACTGGCGGCATTGTATAACTGCACCTCACCTTTTTCGTTCGTGCTAAAGGCCGCATCGGTAAGGTTATTCATAATTGTGAGGACTCTGTTGTATTGAAGCCGCTCGCTATCACGGCTGTGAACTATCTCTTTGCGTTTGCTTTCAAGCGCGTGGTAAAGCACAAGTATAGCAATGCCTACAAATACGGTGACGATCGCCGTTAGGCCCGTGTCGAACACAACTTCGGGGTATATGCCGACGCGCAGTAGGATATCGATACTTGCGACAAACAGAAAGCTCGCGGCACTTATAGCAAAGCCACTTCTCCCAAAGTAATGGTAGGTAGTAAGGAAGAGTAAAACGAACAAGAGTGAGAACGGCTGTGAAAACCCAATAACCATAACAAACAGCGCTAAGGAGAGTGCATGGTATACCCCGAGACGAAGCGCCTGATCGCTTAGCGTCTTTGTAGGGTAAACGAAATAGAACACGCTTATGACTATCCATATAACCGCAAGGCCTATCCCTACGACCGGCCCTGAAAAATGCGTACTAGGAACAATTTGAAACACAACAAGCGCCGTGTAAACGGCAATAGCACTTGCTACCCATAGCCCTAAGTAACGTACTACGTACGAAAATGTATCCTCTGTACTTCGTCCCCCCATACTGCTTTTGATTATACGCTACTATGCGCTGTTTTGACTATATTGAGGGGGTCTCGTTTTTTAAAACTTTTCTATGTTGTTTATAGGCTGGATCACCTTGAGCAACAAGCCGCCAAAAACGTTCGCTGTGATTCATCTCGACCGTATGGGCAAGTTCGTGTATGAGCACATAGTCAATAAGCTCAAAAGGGAGCTTCATTAGGGCAATATTAAGGCTTATTGTACCGGCGCTGCTGCAGCTTCCCCAACGGCTACTAGCATGCGAAAAGCGTACCTTATTGTAGTTAAATCCGTAGGTAGATGCTAAATATTCAAGCCGACGAGGAAGGTGCTTTTTTGATTCAATGCGCAAAATGGAAATTACTTCCGCTCTAAGAAGCGTTTTTACTGCTGGCGAGTCTAGTGTTTCATTACTCGGTAAGGTTAGTACGAGCTGTTGCTTCACCCTCTTTGCAGTAAGAGAGGTGCCTTTTTGTACTATCAAGGTATGACTCTTGCCTATTTGCTGTCCCTGAGTATAGGAATGGTGCGGAATCGCTTCGATAAGCATTTTGCGGATGTCGTTGCGAGACGTTTTAAGGAGGCGCTTCAGTAAAAAGGTTGGCGCGTAGGAGGGCATAGAGGCGCGTAGTGTACCGTCGGGAGCTACACGAATACGGAGTTGCCGTGCCTTGGCGTTTTTTCTTATAACAACGGTGCCAAATTCTTCATCATGGATAGTTGGCATTGGCCTATTCCTTTAGCGAATATCTATCCCACGTGGTCGAGGGTAGTGGGCTGGCGATACTACAGGCGGTGAAGTAGTCCTTGGTGTAGCGGCTGCAATTTGACGAAGCACTCCCTTTAACTGCGTCGCGTAGGTATGTTTACCACTAATCACGACAGGCTTCTCTTGACTAAGCGGGGCCTGGAAGGCCGAAACGGCTGCGTCAAATTCAGCAGAGGTTAGCTCTGAGCCTTGGGGGTATTTTTTCAAAGCGCGGCGTTTCGCTTCGTTGGTATCTGTTTGTACCCAAACCGTAAGTACTTTATACCCCTGTTTTTGTAGTTTTTTTGCGAGATTTGCGCGCTGCGCCCTTGTATTCGCGCTTCCGTCAATAATAAGTGTCCGATGCGTTTTTGCCACTTGATCGATCATATACTCAATAAGCCCATCGGCAGCCTCGTATGGCACGTGATACTTCTTGGTGAGGGTTGTATACGAAATAATAGGCGCTTGAAATGTATCAGAAAACCGCTCAGCAAATGTGCTCTTACCGGCGCCAGGTATACCTATCATCAGTATTGCGTGAGGAATGGCGGGAATAGACGGTTTCATAGACTACAGTATACCAGATACTACTATGCTGTACAGGCTATCGACTAGTTGGTATAAAGCGTGTCGTCCGATAGTGTATCGTCGCTGTACTCTGTTTCGTCTAATTCGGTAAGCTGGGTCTCTAGGTCGGTGAGCTCAGCAGTCTCATCTTCAACAATAATCTCCTCTTCGGCCACCTCATCTGTTTCCGTAGAATCCGTAACAGTTTGAGCTGGGGTATTTGAAGGCGCAAGTAGCGTCCACGCATAGTAGCCGCCAGCACCAAGGAGCGCTAGTACGAGAATGATGATCAGTACAATAAGAGGAGTCTTTGATTTCTTCTTTTGCGAAGATTCAACAGCACTAGCCGCCACGGGCTCAGAAGAAAGTGTAGCTACGGCAGGTGGTGCTGCGGGTACCTCTCCTACTGACGGAGTCGCTATAGTTTCAGGTGTTTGATCCGTAATGGATAGTGGCGTTTCAGGTGCAACTGGTGGCGTAAAAGGGTCTTCAGATGCGGACGTGGACGGATCAGAGGACGGTGCTTCTACGGGTGCAGACATAGGTGATACGGGTTCACTAGCCTCAGTACTACCACTCGGTTCTTCATCTGCATTTGGTAATTGGGAGACCTCTTCGGATACTGATTGTGATTGCTCTGGCGCTGCCGCTGCCGGTGTAGATACCCCAGCGCTGCCAAACGGCTGAGCTTGTGGCGCTGGGTCAACCGAAGGAAGTTCTTGAGGGTCAAGCGCCGGTGGCGTTACCGGCTCTTCTGGTGGCGTTGAAGGGGTAGGTCCAGTTGGATTCATATATTACTCCTGTGTTGTATCTTTTAGCCATGTAAGGTAGTTCTTCATAGCAGGTAGTAAATTTGTTAACGCATCAGCCTTTGTAGTAGCGATACTCGCGCGAACTTCAGTTAGGTCTGCTCGTGCTGTAGCAAGCGCGTTTAAAAATGCACCCTCACTTTCGCCGCATGCAAATGATTTCGTTTCAGTTAGTGAAGCTAGATAGGCCGAGGTGGCATCTTGTAGGGCGGTTACGTTCTGTGTTGCGGTTGTGGCTGCAGTCTCAAGTGCTTCTACCTCAGGGTATTCGTTTGCAGACGCACTTGCGACAAAGGCATCTGCCTTTTCAATGATAGTATTGTACATTGTGTTTGTTTTTTCCGTCGCTGCAGTAACGCGAGTAATACGTGAGTCAACTTTCGCTTCGGCAACGGTGCAGCGCGCCGCTGTAATTGTACCTCTGTTAGATGTTTCCTGCTGTGTAGAT
>DODJ01000021.1:4375-26184 GCA_003545655.1 Candidatus Saccharimonadota bacterium | reverse complement strand
GGAGTGAGCGACGGTGATGTGGTGTATGAATATACAAGTAACAACACTACCTCGCCAAGAACCTACTCACTTACCGCCTGGAATGCCATTGCGGGAGATATCCAGTATCATGTTTCAAGTACTACTGCCTCTATAAGCGAGGGGGTTGCTCCAGGGCACAACCTTATGCCTTGGGACGAACCAGGTAGCACAACAAGACCGATCTCTGGCTCGGGTACAGCAATTGTTACGAATACACACCGATCCGCACCAACGGCGATACGCATTGCACCAAATAATATCTACAAGAATTTACGCCTCAGCCCCTTCTTGGCAGAAGTTGGGCAGACGCTTACTATACGATTCTGGATGAAGACAGATTCTAACTGGGATGGTACAGGTAGCCAGTCAAAGGTGCGGTTGTCATTTCAAAATAGTGGAAACTACATCGCCGCCTGCGGGTATGAAGGAGTAAAAACGTCGTGGACAGAGTTAGTGTGTAACTACACATTCTCAACACCAAACGAGCCAGTACGCGTTACTTTTGGGAATGACGGTACAACCGGTAACATTTGGTTTGATGATATTCATGTCTCGATACAATAACCCCTTGCACCTAATAGTGTAATCTGTTAAAATACATTCTTGATATGGTACAAGTAACCCGTAAAGATGAACGTGAAGCGAACGAAAACATTATTCGTCGTTTCAACCGAAAAGTGCTCCAAAGTGGTGTTCTTGCTGAGGCAAAGGCGTCGCTGCGTTTTTCAAAGCCAATTAGTAAGGTAGAGCGCCGTAAAAAGGCAATCATCCGTAAAGAACGTAAGGCCGACAAGCTTGCAAAAGCTCGTCTTGGCGTACGCTAACCGAAAGGTACTAAGAGGTGGCGCTAAAAGCACAACTCGATAACGATATAAAAACCGCTCTTTTGGGCGGTGATCGTTTTCGTGCTGATGTGCTTCGGAGCCTTAAAGCGGTTATTTTGAGTGAAGAAGTAGCGAAAGGTCTTCGTGAAGAAGGGCTCGATGACGCAACGATTGAACAACTTATCGCCCGAGAGGTAAAAAAGCGTGTTGATAGTGCACAACAATATGAAGCCGCAGGTCGTCCTGAGCTTGCTGAAACCGAAAAGAGCGAAATTACTATTCTTGAGGTCTATCTTCCTGAACAGCTGAGCGAAGAAGACATTAAAAAGACGGTTGACGAGACTATTACCGCACTTGGGGTAAGCGGGCCTCAGGCTATGGGCCAGGTAATCGGCGCCGTAAAAGGTAAATTGGGCAATAGTGCCGATGGCGCAACTGTCGCTCGGGTAGTAAAAGAAGCCCTCAATCAATAAAACGCGTCTACGGGCGCGTTTTTTGCTATACTAAGACCCAATGAAACAGTGGGCAAAACAATCAGGCTTCACTATCGTCGAACTCCTCATCGTTATTGTGGTGATTGCTATCCTTGCTGCTATTACCATTGTGGCGTATACGGGTATTCAGGAGCGGGCGCAAACCGCTTCGGTTCAGAGCGCATCTTCTCAAGCCGGAAAAAAGATCGAAGCGTTCGCTGTCACTAATGTAGACACGTATCCTGACACTCTGTCAGAGGTGGACATAATCGACTCATCAGATCTTACCTATACGTACATCGTTAATAATACAACTAGCCCCAAGAATTTCTGTCTATCAGTGGCTGATGCACAGAACCCTGCAATAAGCTATTCTTTCACAAACAGTAGTGGTAGTACCATAGAAGGTGAATGTGTACGCAATTTAGCGCTAGACCCTGACGTGACATCTACAAGCTCATTCCAAAATATTGGTAACGGTTCTGCGGATTTTACGGCGAGTATCGACACAACTACCTATCACGACGGGGCGGGCTCTTATAGGAAGCTTATAACGAGCGCTGGACAATCTCCTGGAGCTATTAAGCTAGATCATACTGCAACGCTTAATGCGGGGACTCCACTTAGTTGGTCTTTCTGGGCGCGACCCACTCGCGGGGGTTCAATTGTTACATATACTGAGGGGAATAGGGTATCTAACTCAACTTACTTTGGCTCAGGGGGCAGTAGCACGGTATCAACGCCTGCGAATCAATGGACGAAGGTTACTGGGTCAATAGCATCCTTGAGTGAATCTGTGCGCTTATCTCGAGTCGGAGGCTATAGCTTGCAACTTCAAAGTGGGGACAGGGTGTGGTATGACAGCTACATGGTTACTGCCACTACGTACCAACTTGAGTATCGCGATGGTGGTTCGCCTGGTTGGGCGTGGGACGGGCCGGCTAATAACTCGACTTCATTTGGACCATCGAAGCGTATTTAAGGTGGTAATACCCTCTTAAAAAAGGTATTATGAGCTTATGATTGTATTTTTTGGTCCAGCAGGTGCTGGGAAGAGTGTTCAGGGGCAAATTTTAGCGGCGCGGCAGAATTGGCGCTGGTTAAGTGCGGGGCAAATTTTACGCGACACGCATGACCCCGAAATCGTAAAAACCATGCACGAGGGCAATCTTATCCCGCACGATGCTATTACGCGCATTATGGGCGAGGCGATCCTCAAAGCGGGTGACATCGATCAAATTATCCTTGACGGTTTTCCGCGCCAACTTGAACAAGCGCAGTGGCTGCTTGAAAGCAAAACGCACCACGGGCGTGCTATAGGTATTGTTATTGTACTCGAGGTGCCTCGTGAAGAGTTACTGCGACGCCTAAAAATCCGTGGGCGGGTTGATGATACCCCCGAGGCTATCGACCAACGGCTGGCGATTTACCGTCAAGAAATGTACCCAATTTTAGGGTTATTCGCCGACAACCATGTACCCGTTGTGCACGTAGACGGTGTCGGTACGGTAGGTGAAATTCATGACCGTATTTACGCTGAGTTGCAAAGTAGGGGGCTAGCCGCCTAATGCAAAAAGTAAAAACCCCAGAAGAGATTCAAGCTATGCGTGAGGGGGGCAAAATTTTAGCAACCATCTTTGAAGGCCTAAAGCGTCAAGTAAAGCCAGGTGTTTCAGAGCTTGAGCTTGACGCCTGGGTGGATGCTGAAATAAAAAAACACGGGGCTACAGCGACGTATAAAACCGATGAGGTAAAGTTTCCAGCCGCTATTTGTATTTCTACTAACGAGCAAATTGTTCACAGTATTCCTACGAACTACATACTGCAAGAGGGTGACGTCGTAAGCTTTGACCTCGTTATTACCTATAAAAACATGAAAACCGACAGCGCCTTTACTATGGTGGTTGGCGGGAAGCCAAATGGGGTACAGAAACACCTTATTCACGCCACCGAGCAGAGCTTGTTTGCTGGCATCGACGCCATAAAAGGTCCCGTGCGTATTGGGGATATCAGTGCGGCAATAGAAAAAGTGCTAAACGATGCGAAGGTGGGGATTATCCGTGAGCTTGTGGGGCATGGTGTAGGCCATGAGATGCACGAAGCACCCGAAGTGCCAAACTACGGTCGCAAAGGTACGGGGCCGCTTCTTAGCCCTGGTGACACTATTGCTATTGAACCCATGGCTACCCTGGGAAGCGAGAAAATAGCGATGGGCGATGATGGCTGGACAATTACCACCTGGGATGGAAGTCTTGCAGCCCATTTCGAACACACGGTACTTATTACTGAAGATGGGGCAGAAGTGCTTACCCAGGCAGTTTTCAGGTAGTAGTACTTGTCGAAATTGCACCACAAGCGCTATACTATCCCTATGCAAGAATCATCTTCGTATGCCGTTGGGCTAGATATAGGAGCAACCAAAGTACGCGCGGTTGTCGCGCACCTCGATAGCTCTACAGGGGTACCAACTATTGTTGGCGTTGGGCAAGCCACCTCGTCAGGTATGCGAAAAGGGGTAGTAGTAAACCTTCAAGGTCCTGCGCATGCTATTGACGAAGCCCTTGGTGAAGCTGAACGTATGAGTGGCTATGAGGTCCACGGTGCAACTATAAGTGTGAATGGCTCGCACATCCTTACGACACACGCCGATGGCATGGTGGCGGTGGGCGCCCCTGACCATGAAATAAGCCACGATGACCTTGATCGCATTCGTGAAGTAGCAACACTCGGGAAAGTTCCCGCTAACCGTGACATCCTTGATGTCGTCGCGCATAGCTACAAACTTGATGGCCAGGATGGCATTAAAGATCCTATTGGTATGACCGGCACACGCCTTGAAATCGATGCTCATGTTGTATCGGCGCTTACACCGTATCTTACGAACGTCGAGAAAGCTGCTGAGTCAGCTCAGGTGCAGCCGCATGTCGTAGTGCCCGCCCCTATGGCGGCTGCTCGTGCAGTGCTTCAAGAGTCGCAACTTGAAAATGGCGTAGCAGTCATTGATATGGGTGCCAGCACAACAGGTATTGCCATCTACGAAGAAGGCGACCTGCAATATGTAGGTGTTGTGCCAATTGGTGGCGCACACATCACCAACGACCTAGCTATTGGCCTTAAAACTGACCCTGAAATTGCCGAAGAAGTAAAAATAAAGCACGCCTGTGCTCTTAGTCATGCCGAAAGTGAGGCGGTTAATGTAAAGCACGAGGGTGAAGTACTTACGTTTAAAACAGAAGATATTAATGAAATTGTTGAAGCCCGACTTGAAGAAATATTCGAGGGTATTCACCACCATCTTAAACGTGCTGGCCGCGTTGGTAAACTTCCTAGCGGGGTAGTGCTTGTGGGTGGCGGAGCGAAGCTAAAGCACATCGCGGACTATGCGAAGGAGACGCTTAGTCTTGCCGCACGTCTTGGGCAGCCTACTGGGTTTGGCGGTGTTGCCGACGATATCGATAAGTCTGAATTTGCGACGGCCATTGGCCTGATGCTCATTGATGCCGAGCAAGCGCACCACGACAAGCCTCGTAAGGGCGGCGCAAAACTAAAGACCCCTTCGGTAAAAGACGTAAAGGGTGGTGTTTCGAAGCTTTTTGGTTGGTTCAAGCCGTAGTATAAAAAAGGTGTTCGAACACATATCTATTGCCATAGCGCGCCTCGTGGTATACTACGTAGTAGACAAGCGTGATTTTAGTGAATAGGGAGAAAGACAGGCATGCCTGAAGTAATACCAAGTGATATTCAGACCTTCGCAAGCATCAAAGTTGTTGGTGTAGGTGGCGCCGGTGGTTCTGCAGTAAACCGAATGAAAGAAGCCGGCCTTACGGGCGTGCAGTTCATTGCAATGAACACCGACGCCCAGGCACTTCATAATAGTAAAGCTGACGTAAAAATACACCTTGGCCACTCGACAACGGGTGGGCTTGGCGCAGGTGCCGACCCTACAAAAGGTGAAGCCGCCGCTAATGAATCGCGCGAGGATATTAAAGCAGCGCTTGAAGGTGCGGATATGGTGTTCGTTACCATTGGGGCCGGGGGTGGTACAGGCTCTGGTGCAGGGTACGTTGTCGCTGAAATTGCTCGCGAGATGGGCATTCTTGTTGTCGGCGTTGCTACCCGTCCCTTTAGTTTTGAAGGCGAGAAGCGTCGCACTAATGCAGAATGGGCTATTGGTAACCTTCGCCGTCATGTTGATACGCTTATTACTATCCCTAACGACCGTCTACTGCAAACTATCGACCGTCGCACGCCGCTCCTTGAAACGTTCAAGATTGCCGACGATGTGCTACGTCAGGGTGTGCAGGGCATTTCAGAGCTGATTACCGAGCACGGGCTTATTAACCTCGACTTCGCCGACGTAAAGGCTATTATGAGTAACGCTGGTTCAGCGCTTATGGGTATCGGTCGGGCAAGCGGCGATAACCGTGCCGCACAAGCTGCGCAACAGGCCATTGAATCACCGCTTATTGAAGTTTCTATTGATGGCGCACGTGGCGTTCTATTCAACGTTACCGGTGGCTACGATATGAGCATGAGCGAAATCCAAGAAGCTGCTGAAATCATTACTAGTGCTGTTTCACCTGATGCTAACATCATCTTCGGTGCTACGCTTAAGCCGGAAATTGAAGACGAGCTAGTTATTACCGTTATTGCTACCGGCTTCGATTCCGCGTATTTCCAGGATGAAGCCCCGGGTATCGAGCAGGGCGACGACACAAGCGACGTAGCTGAAAAAATGAGTGCCGCACTTGATGAAACTGAAGTGGCCGATATTGATATGAACCTTGATCACACCGAAGCAGCTGCCATCTTCAACGAAGAGCCAACCGAGAGTATGTGGAATCAACCCACCCAAGAGCAAGAGGAAGAGTCTGACACTCCTGCGTTCCTCCGTCGTCGTAAAAAGCGCGAAAAGAAGCAGAAGAAGCGCGACGAATCCTCACACGAGGAGGCGTAGCTATGGTTAAAATCGTCATTGGCGATAGTAGGGTTGTAGAGTCGCGTGAAGTAAGCGACGGTGTTACTATTCGCCGCCGCCGCGAAGCTCCTGATGGAACGCGATTTACCACCTACGAACGCATCGAAAAGCCCAATTTAGCGGTGCTAAAAAAGAATGGTGGTCGTGAGCTCTACGACCGCATGAAACTTTCTAATGCCGTGAAACAATCGGTAGGGAAGTTCTTTAGTTCAGAGATTGAAGTTGAAGAGATGATTGACGTTATTGAGAACGCTCTGTACGACCTTGGTGAAAGCGAAATCACCTCTAAGCAGATTGGCGATAAAGTGCTTGATGTGCTTGCTGATCGAAACGAAGTAGCATACATTCGCTTCGCTAGTGTATACAAAGATTTCACTACCCTTGACGATTTTGTAAAAATTCTTGAAGAACGCCGCCAGCAAAAACAAAAGGCTGCCTAGTATGCGCGTAGTGGTGGTGTTTAAAGAGGCAACCGATTACGGTCGACAGGTAAACGATTTCCTTCATGACTTTACCCGACAGACAGGCCGTGAACTTGAGGTGCTTGACCCAGAATCGCCTGCGGGTATCTCGTTTTGCGAGGCCTATGACATTATGCAGTACCCAACACTCATTGCATTGTCGGATGATGGGCAGGTACAAAATAGCTGGGCAGGTTTGCCGCTCCCAACGATAAGCGAGGTAAGTTATTATGCATAAAAAATCTTTTTGGGTGCTTCTTGTATTTGCCACAGTAGCCCTTATTGCAGCGTTCGTACTAAGCCTTGAAAAGATTCACTTACTCCAAGAACCCGATGCGATACTTTCGTGTAGTCTTAATGTGGTACTAAACTGTTCAACGGTTATGCAATCGTGGCAATCGACAGCGTTCTTTGGTATTCCCAACATGTACATTGGCCTCATGGCTTTTCCGGTACTTATTACCGTTGCCGTGGCGGCATTGTGGGGTGGTGCGCGCTATAGCAGGAACTTCCTGCGCACTATGACTGTCGGTGTCTTTTTGGGTACAGTGTTTGCGTACTGGCTGTTTTTCAGCAGCCTCTATGATATTCGGGTGCTGTGTCCTTGGTGTCTTGTCGTAACGGTTAGTTGTACGCTTATGTTTGCTGCAACACTACATATTGGCTTGAAAGAAAACATTTGGAACATAAAGAAAAAAACAAACGCAGTAGTGCAGAACTTCTTAAAATCAGGGTATCATCAGCTTGTAGTAGCGGCGTGGCTTGTGCTTATGGTTGCGCTTGTTTTCATGCAATTTGGCGCTGCACTGTTTGCATAAGCAGTATGGTACAATAAACCCATGCAACGTGGGCAAAAACAGCACGGGTTTACCATTGTCGAGCTCCTCATCGTCATTGTAGTGATCGCTATTTTAGCAGCCATTACGATCGTGGCGTATAACGGTATACAAAGTCGGGCGCAAACCTCCGTGGTGCAGAGCGATTTGGCGGCTATAGAAAAGGCAATGCGTTTGTATCGAGAGGAAAGAGGCACATTACCCCCAGGGGGAGACTTTTACAGTGGCACAGCTAACCCTCCTCAAGCTGGTTGGGATACCACCGTGTTACAAAGTATGCGTAATACAAATATTATTTCTGGTTCCGGGCCAGTAACCGATCCCTGGGGACATTATTATTGGTACGATAACAACGACTGCACGTTTGGGCAGGGAGGGTCGTCTCCAGTGCGGAGTGTGGGCCCCGATGGTGTCAATAACACGAGTGACGATATTGGTATTACTATTCGCACCTATTGCTAGAACCCCACCCCTGGCGTATAATGCGGTGTAGAAACGTTTGAGCGGCTATCACCCGCGAAGTTTTGGGAAGAACAGCTCGAAGAGCCCACTAGACCCCAACGTGTTCCCGACGTTACAGCGGATAATGAAGTGCTAAAAGGAAACCTTTTGGAAATCGGATGGTACCACCCCTGCAGGGGTTCCGATGGCCGAGAGGTTTTTATTATGTAAAAAGAAAGGTTCTTCATGCCAGAGACATTTTCAGCGCGAAGCGGGTTAGACCTTGGCGAGGGAACCGAGTTTGTTAATGGCGAAACATGCAAGGGCATTTCGTATCCCATTTTGACACCCGAAGGGGATGTTGATACTACTCGAGATTTTGCAACTATCGAAGTGGTAAAACGCTATCCCGCAAGTGGCCTTGAATACTCGCAAAACAACGGTTCCGATGAATTCGTCACCATTACTGCGGGCGAAGGGTATCTTCTTAAGTTGAAAACGTCAGGCTATATGAGCCGTATTGCCTTAAAAGAGGGTTCAAGAGTGCTGATACGGCGTGGTGAGGCATTCGCGTGGTGGCAAACCGAGTGGGACGAAACAAAGCAACCCCTTGCATTCGATATGGTATGCTCGCCTCCATTCGATCCTGCACAGTACACACACGTTGAACATGATGAGTATGTAGGGTCGTCTAAGAAAAGGGGTGAGTAGTAATGTCTGAGTTTGAACCAAAACCACACGTAACGATAAAAGAGGCCGTCGCTGAAGATGTACGCGAAGCACGAGCTATGCAAGCTCGCTCATGGCTTGCAACGTACCCAAATGAAGAAAATGGCGTATCCGAGGAGTGGGTACGGGCGCGTACAGAGCACTGGCTTGCTCCAGAGGTGCTCGACAAGTCGGTGGAACGGTTAGATGCTATCCTTCATGATCCTACTCAGTTCTACCGCCTTGCTATGCAGCACGACACTGTTGTGGGGTTCGTTCACCTTACCACAAAAGAGGACGGGTCTAAATATCTTGAAGCAATTTACACCGAACCGAGTACATTTGGGAGCGGTGTGGGCGATACCTTGATGAAGACCGCGGATGCATGGATAGGCGCTTCTCCGGTAACACTAGAGGTAGTGCGCTATAATGCTCGTGCCATAACATTTTACCAAAAACACGGCTTTGAGATGGTGCCAGATAGCGAGCACTTATACGCCGACACAATGCCAGTAGTGTATATGAAACGAGGTGCTCATGAGTGATGCGCAACATGTATGGGTAGGCGTAGGGGTATTTATATTTAAAGATGGCAAGTTTCTTATGCTAAAACGCGCCGGCAAACATGCACCCGGTACTTGGTCGGTTCCTGGTGGCTGGCAAGAGCGGGGTGAAACGCTAGAACAGGCAAGTGCGCGTGAGGTACGAGAGGAAGTAGGGTGTGAGATAGAACATATTCGCTTCGGTGCTGTAACGAACAACTATTTTCCTGAAGAAAACGTCCACTCGGTATCAATACTGATGCTATCAGACTGGAAAAGCGGAGAGGCGCAAAACCTAGAACCGGACAAGTGTGAAGAGCTACGATGGGTTGACTTCGAGACGTTACCGACGCCACTTTTTCGTGCCTGGGACGACCTTCTAAATGGACAGTTCATTGCTACAATTAAAGAAGAATTAAAAAGGAGTGCAGTATGAAATTTCAATCTGGTAGCCGCCGCCGCGCCCTGGAATACGAAAAAGACCTTGTTCAGTACTGGAAAAAGAACAAGACGTTTGAGAAATCAATTGAGCAGCGCCCCATAGAAAATTCGTACGTATTTTACGATGGCCCTCCGTTCATTTCTGGCGTACCGCACCACGGGACGCTCCTTAGCTCTATCGTAAAAGACGCCGTGCCGCGTTACCAAACTATGAAAGGCAAGCGCATTGAGCGTGTATGGGGTTGGGACTGTCACGGCCTTCCGGCCGAGCGCTTTACCGAGAAAAAGCTCGGTATTAACTCGCGCCAAGAAGTGATTGAGTACGGTATTGAAAAATACATCACTGCGACCCGCGAAAACATGGTCCAAACCTCAAGCCTATGGGAAGACACCATCGACCGCATTGGCCGCTGGGTCGACTTTAAGGGCGCCTACAAAACCATGGACAAAGACTACATGGAGAGTATTTGGTGGGCCTTTAAAACCCTTTACGAAAAGGGCAAAATTTATGAAGGCGAGAAGGTACTTATGTACTGTACGCTGGACGCCACGCCGCTTTCAAAAGCTGAAGTGACCATGGACGCCGGGGCGTACCAGGACGTGACTGACCCGAGTGTGTATGTAAAATTTAAGCTCGTGGGATCCCTAGGCTCTACTATAAAGCCAGAGTTACTAGTAATCGGAAAGCCAACTAGTGATGTGCTAGCTGAGGCCAAGGAAAATTTCCAAAAGGATAAAGATTTTATTGCTAGTAACGCCGATCGTGATGTTTATCTTATGGCTTGGACGACAACACCGTGGACACTACCAGCGAATACAGCGCTGGCGATAAACCCAAAGATTAGCTATTCACTAGTTGATGTTGAGGGCGAGCTGGTGATTGTCGCAACAGAGTTGATGGGGCAAATCTTTACAGATCAGAAAAAACAGCCGATTGCTTACGATGTAAAGGCGTATATCTCTGGCGACGCACTCGTCGGCCAAAGCTACCAGCCCCTTTTCGAAGGCCACGAAAACAAAAACGCCCACAAAATTTGGGCTGCCGACTACGTGACCACCGACTCTGGTACCGGCATCGTCCATATCGCTCCAGCCTACGGCGAGGAAGACTTTGCGCTTGCTCGCGAGAAGAACATTCCCGTTGTGCACGTACTCGACGAAAACGGTGAGTATACCGAAACCGAATGGAAAGGTGCTAACGTTTGGGAAATCAACAAGACTATTGCAAAAACGTTACATGAACGCGGCATTGTCTGGAAAATCGACTACATCCGCCACAGCTACCCGCACTGTCACCGCTGCGGTACAAAACTTATGTATCGTGCCCACCCAAGCTGGTTTATGGATATCGAAAGCCAGCGCGAGCAAATGCTGAAACAAAACGGTGATATTGAATGGTTCCCAAGCCACGTCAAAAACGGTCGCTTTGCGAAAACGATCGAGCAAGCACCCGACTGGAATATCTCGCGTGACCGTTTCTGGGCGACCGCTATGCCGGTTTGGAAAAGCCCTAGCGGTAAGGTAAAAGTAATCGGTAGCTACGCCGAGCTAAAAGAACTTAGTGGGGTAGAGCTCGAAGACTACCACCGCCCATGGATTGACGACGTGAAATTCACCATCGATGGCGAAGAATACACGCGCATCGACAAAGTTATGGACAGCTGGTTTGAAGCCGGCAGTATGCCCTTCGCCCAGTTCCACTATCCATTTGAGAACAAAGAAAAGTTCGAGGCTAATTTCCCCGGCGACTTCATTGTTGAATACATCGGCCAAGTGCGCGCCTGGTTTTACTACATGCACGCCATGAGCGTGGCGCTGTTCGGCGAAAACTCCTTTAAAAACGTCATTGTTACCGGTAATGTTGCCGGAAACGACGGCCGTAAGATGAGCAAAAGCTACGGCAATTACACCGACCCGAACGAGCTGATGGACAAGTTTAGTGCCGACTCGCTGCGGTTCTTGCTTCTGCAAAGCCCGCTATTAAACGGTGAAGATTTTGCCCTGCAAGACAAAGAAGTAGGGGATATCGCCCGTAAGCTGAGTATGGTGTGGAACATGTACGACTTCTTTACGATGTATGCCGAAGTCGACGGCTGGGAATTTAACGGTATTTTGCAGGACCCTTCGGACACGGTGGAAAACCCGCTCGACCTTTGGATTATTAGCCGTGTGCACCAGCTTTTACAGGAAATCGAAAAGCACATGGACGCGTACGATTTACCAAACGCTACTGGCCCGATTTTACCGTTCCTCGACGACGCTTCGAACTGGTACGTGCGCCGTAGCCGCCGCCGCTTCTGGAAGTCCGAAGACGACACCGATAAAAACAACGCCTACACGACACTCCACTATGTGCTCACACGCCTTAGTCAGGCATTAGCACCGTTTGCGCCATTTATGGCGGAAGAACTGTACCGCAAAATGACCGGCGAGGAAAGTGTCCACTTAACCGACTGGCCGGAAGTGGGCCATGCTAACGAGTTAGTGCTTGACCGCATGGCACGCACCCGCGAGATTATCGAGCAAGGGCTTGGCCTTCGTATGCAAAAAAGCGACACCGAGGCACAAATAAAAATTCGTCAACCACTCTCAACGCTTACCTATGGTGGCGAAAAGCTCGACGAATTTTACGAAGTAACCATAGCCGAAGAGGTGAACGTGAAGGAAGTGCGCAATAGCGGTGATGAAGTGGCGCTTGATAAAACCATCACCCCCGACCTCCGCCGCGAAGGCCTCTCCCGCGAGGTTATTCGCCACGTACAGGCCGCCCGTAAGAACGCTGGGCTTAATGTGGATGATCGCATTACGCTGAGCCTTGTCACGGGAGATAAGGAATTGCAGAAGGCAATAGGCGAGTACAAAGAGGTGATTATGGCCGAGACACTTGCGAATGAGCTTACCACAAAGAGCTACACGTACGAAGTTGAAGTAGCCATCGAAGACACCCAACTTAGCGTGCATCTTGACAAAGCGTAAGCTTTATGCTAGTGTAGGAGCATACCAACAAACGAATAACAAAAAGGATTCGTCGCACATGAGTGAACAAAACACACACATTCCATATTTTGAAGATAACAATATTAAGGGTCGTAGCCGCGGTGAAGCTATTTTTGGTGATAAACAAGCGGCATTGGTTGAGCAAACAATTCCATCTGTTATTGAGAAATATAAAACCGCTGATACTGAGGCGGATGCAAGTAAAAAGAGTGGTGCAGCTGCTCTGCTCGCTGCTCGTTATATGGAGATTGACGCCACTGCGGCCGCCAACGATTGGGGCCAGGATCGTATTGACGAGGCAAAAGCAGAGGCCGAGCGCACCTTAGGCAATAAATAGCCATACGCCTTAATAAAAAATCAACCGGTTCGCTGGTTGATTTTTTATTAAAAATATGCTATTATATTAATTGACTCATTCTATTGAGTGCAAGGAGAGAGAAAGGATACCATCGTGGTGGACCAGACACGGTTCACAACGGTAGAGCCTGGAATTACCGTTTTGCGGGAACTGCATCTCATTGGGGATGCGCGTGATCGCCAGGGTGAAACATTCACCCTTCATCTTGATGTTGATATGACCCCACGGGGCAGCTCGGAAACGGGCATGATGCCTTTGTATGTGGACCGTATCTCCATTGAGAACATCGAGGCGGGAACCTCCGTCGCTTTCACCCACACCAACGGAGACGATGTCTTCAAAACCAAGGCTCGAATTGAGCCGGAAGGTGAGTCATTTGACATTGATGTAACTACACACCTAGGTGACACGGCGCGCAAAGGCGCGTACATCACCGTCTCGTCAGAGATGGAGCGGGTGATTTTCGACTACCTCTTTCGTGTTAACGACATGGAGCACCGTCTTCAGGACGATACGGAAGAGTAATTGGATATGGGATCATCTGTCATTTCCCCGGGGCTATTGCGCGCAAGTGCAACGGCCCCGGGGATAATTAATATTGACATTTCATTCTATTTATGCTTAAATAGATACATAACCAAATAACACAAACATGCCGATATTTAACTACCTTCAACTTCAACCCGTAGACCCGCAAGACGACGGTACTACGAGTGATCTGGACGAATATGATCACGATGAAACCATTGACCTTTCGGGTGATGCCGATGGGGAAGAGCTTGCCCGCGAGTGGGAGGAAATCGAGAAAGACCTTCACGCTTCCATTCACGAGGATACAACGAGCAACTAAGCTATACTAAGGTAGATGGATATATCTGATGAACTGTTCGATCGCCTTATTACACGGGCGATGGATGAACTGCCGCAGGAGTACATAAAAGGCCTGCAAAATGTGGCGATTGTGTACGCCGATGAGCCAGATAAGCACCAACAGGAAAAGGCGCATCTACACGATCATGACATCTTACTGGGCTTATATGAAGGTATTCCGCTTACCGAGCGCGGGGCGGGCTACACCTTTGTGCTACCCGACAAAATTACTCTATTTAAGAAGTCGATACTCAAGGTTGTTCACACCCCTGAAGAGCTTTTTGCGCAAATAAAGCGCACCTTGTGGCACGAGATCGCTCATTATTACGGGTTGGATCATGGGCGTATTGATGCGTTGGAGCACCCTAGCTCTTAGTCTGGTTATTGCTAAATCATATCTATAATAAAAGTTTGCCCTGTGACATGCTTATGCTACCATGGGTCTATGGGACGTTACCCAAGGGGGTTCACACTAGTTGAAGTACTGGTGGTGGTAGTGATTATTGCTATCCTTGCTACTATTGTGACGCTTGGGCTTAATGGGTATATGGCGCAAGGTAGGGATTCGCAGCGGTCGAGTGACCTTACGACGGTGAGCGAGGCCTTAGAGAAGTATTATGATATGAACGGTGAGTACCCTGGCTGTGTCGCCATGACGGCGCCAACAAGCGAGGTGCTTCAGGACACCCTGACCGGGGTTTCGGCCGATTCCCTAAGTGATCCTAATGATGACGCCGAAAACTCATTTATATGCGATGACATTGCCTCTGCTTCGGGGAGTAAATATGAATACGAGGGCGACGGGAGCGATACCTGTGCAACTGGAGGCGCGTGCCTATCCTATACGCTTCGATACAAAGAAGAGGGGACCGGCAATATTATTGAAATTAAAAGCCGACGTCAAGTTTCTATTGCTACCTCTGGCGTACCGTCACTAAGCGCATCTGGCACGGGGGTAACGCGGATTACCGCTAGCTGGAACATGGTGCCAAACTCCACCGGATATCGTTTGCAAATCTCAACAAACACGAGCTTTAGTGCCATCGTGCATACTCAGGTGTATACCAACTATTCGGCCGTGATAAATACCCTTGGGTACAATACCACCTACTACCTACGGGTGCAGGCGGTAAGCTCAACAGGTGACGGTGCCTGGTCTTCAATAGTAAGCGCCACAACAAACGCACTTGCACGTCCTAGTGTTAGTGTGTCAACGACGGGGTATGATTCACTGCGTGCATCGTGGGGCTCAGTTACAAGCGCGACCGGCTATACCGTGCAAGTAGCAAGGAATAGCGGGTTCTCGACAGGGCTTCAGACCTTTACGACAAGTTCAACCTCGCGTGACCTTACAGGGCTTGCGTATGATACCCTCCACTATGTGCGCGTACGGGCAGAATATAATGCAAATCACGGGCCGTGGTCGACAACAGTAAGCCAGTCTACTAATGGGTTAAGTGCGCCAGGTTCATTTAATGTATCGACTGCATCTAGCTCGCAAATTAATACAAGCTGGAGTAGTGTGTCTGGTGCGACAGGCTACTATGTGCAATGGTCAACGAGTAGTGGTTTCTCTTCACCAAGTGGGGTGTCGCTAAGCGGTACAAGCCGTTCGGTGACGGGGCTTTCTGCGGGGACAACCTACTATCTTCGCGTTCGGGCGGTATGGTCGGGTAATAATGGGCCGTGGTCCACTGTACGTAATACACTAACAACCCCTTCTAATCCAACAAACAACTCCATTGCTGCGGCAATGAGCGGCACGAATGCTGTTGGTACAGCTTCGGCAAGCTGTGCACAGGGTTCGCCGCAGTACAGAATACGCACACGTGCGACAAATACTAGTACCATGGGGAGCTGGTCGTCGTGGTCATCATGGTCATCGACAAATACTCGCAGTAGGGGAACAGCGCAAGGGTACCAGTATGGGTTCCAAATGATGGCGCGGTGTGTTGTTAGCTCGGCGACGAGCGGTTCGGTAACTCTTGGAACGGTAGCGACAACGGTGCGGGGCTTCAATGCCCCTGGTGCGCCAAGTGTGTCGGCAAGCACGAGCGGTAATACCACTACCTTCACCCATTCAAGTGTGAGCTGCTCGGGCAATGGTACTGCGCAGTACAGATATAGGCGCTCGACTGAATCAAATTATGGCTCATACAGTAGTGCCACTACGGCAGGAAGTGCAACCACTACCACAACCAACCAGGGGTATAATTACGGTATGAACTGGAGCGCACGGTGCACAAACATGTATAGTACGAGTGGGTATGGGTCCGAGGGAAGGGCTACGTATACCAGGCCCGTAAGTGGCCCAGGGCCTCAGAGTTATAACGGATATCGTCAGGCGTGGGATATCATGTACCTTTGGGTGTATAGCTCATGTGGACCCGGGGCTACACTGTACGGTGTGGTGGATGTCTACACTCATGACTGGTCTTGGACGCCGGGCGGATACTACGGATGGCGCCATCAAACACCTCTTGGGCCTACATGGCCAGATGGGTATAAGCCAAACGATGCACTTACTGGATCACAAAGTTCAAGTGGGATACCGTCGGGCTCACGGTGGAATGTTGGGTCATCATATCGATGTCAGAATAGTTCAACAGGACGCAATAGTGGCGGTAATATCTGGCGTAATAGTGGTATTTACACGGCGAGTTAGGAGGTAATGGTGAAAAAGAGGAAACGAGTGATACTAGGTATAGCGGGCGGACTGGTTATTATTGGGCTTGGGGTGACAATTGCGCTCCTCGTGGCGCTTAATCAACCCGTCGAGGTTGGTGATGAGGCGTCTGATGAGGGCCAAGCGACCCAAGAGATGACTGGACTTCCGCCCACGAATGCTGAGGCAACTGCCCTTGTCGATGAAGCGTACGCAGCGCAAGCCGCAGGCGACTATGATACGGGTATTAAAAAGCTCCAAGAAGCAAAGGCTATTTATGAGGGTGAGGATATTGAAATGTATGCAAGTGATATTGACATGCAGATAGCAATTTTTGAGGAGCAAAGGGCGGCGAATGCTGCTATAGAGGCTGAAAACCAGTCACCGGGGCTACAAACTACTGGCCAGTAAGTGGGTACGCGGCTCTATTTACATTTCTCCTCATCTCTGTTACAATTACAAACTGATTGTTAACAACAAGTAAGGAATTACAAATGACAAAAGCAGTCGTTAAGATCGGTGGCAAACAGTTCGTTGTTGCCGAGAAAGAGACCCTCATGGTGGACCTCCTCCCTGAAGGAACAAAAGAGCTCACGCTTGACGCACTGTTGGTGATTGATGGCGACAAAACCACTGTCGGCACCCCAACGGTAAAAGATGTGAAGGTCACCGCCAAGGTTGTGGAAGAGGAAGTAAAGGGCGACAAAGTGCTTTACATCCGCTACAAAGCCAAGAAGCGTGTTCACAAGGTGAATGGTCACCGCCAGAAGTACTCGAAGATTGAAATTACTTCAATCAAGTAGTACGAAAGAGCCCCCCGTTGTGAGGGGTTCTTTTTTGTTATTTTTTACAGCGATACTTTATGAAAAGTTAAGGATTGACCGTCATACTAGGGGTGTGGTGTTGACGCTTATCCAGTTGGAGGGGTATATCGTGTCGGAGGTTGAAAACCTTCACCTTAAAGTCGACTCTATGTTCGATAGGGTGCTAAGTGAGATTGCCGCCCTGCACGAGCGGTTTAATAGGTCTGACAGATTATTAAATGATAGGGTCGATGCTCTTGAGCTTCGAATGGAGAATGTAGAAGCTCGTATTGGTACCTTGGAACAGCGGGTTGATGCAATTGAGGGGCGGTTAGATACGCTCGAGAAACGGTTTGATGTGCTTGATGAAAAAATCGATCGTATCCTCCATCACCTTACCAACCCTGGGCATACTTTTGCGTAGTTCGTGCTATAATTGTGGGTAATGAAAGAGGGCGTGAAATAAACATGGCGACAGTTATTGCAGTTACCAATCAAAAAGGTGGAGTAGGGAAAACAACCACCTCTATCAACTTGGCGTATTTCTTAGCAAAGTCCGGTAAAAAGACCCTGCTTATCGACTTCGACCCTCAGGGAAACGCCTCGAGTGGACTTGGTATTGATAAGGCCGAGCTTACCGCTACGATGACCGAAGTAGTAAAAGGCCAAGTGACGCTTGATGAGGTGGTGGTTGCGACAGAATATAAAGACCTTTGGGTGGCGCCTACCACTTCAGTGCTTGCGAACACCGAGGTAGAGCTTACACAGACTGAGAAACGTTTCTCACGTCTAAAAATAGCGATCGACGCCAGTGAGGGTGTGTATGACTATATCATTATCGATAGCCCCCCAAGTTTGAGCCTCTTGACGGTGAATGGCCTTATTGCCGCACGGTACGTGCTGCTGCCCGTACAGGCTGAGTTCTATGCGCTTGAGGGCTTGGGGCAACTGCTTGAAACCATGAAACTTGTACGCAAGGGGATGAACCCTCATCTTGAGCTTCTTGGGGTGCTCCCGACGATGATGGATTCGCGAACAACTCTTAGTAATCAGGTACACGCTGAAATTTTGCGGCATTTCCCGGGTAAAGTATTTGAAGCAACCATACCGCGTAATATTCGTCTTGCCGAGGCACCAAGTCACGGAATACCTATTGGTGTGTACGATAAATTCTCTAAGGGATCACGGGCGTATAAAGCGCTTGCGAAAGAAGTAATTCAGCGTGTTGAAACGGAACAGGGGGGTGAAGCAGTATGAGTGCGGCAAAAAAAGGGGGCTTAGGGCGGGGGTTTGATTCGCTTATTCCAACGGACTTATTTGACGAGAGTTTTGACCCAACTTCTGCTCAGGATCACCAGGTAAGTAAAGAAAAAACGCTTCCTCTCGGTGCTATTCATGCAAACCCTGACCAGCCGCGTCGCGTGTTTGACGAAGAGGCACTAAACGAGCTTGCCGGCTCTGTAAAAGAGCACGGGGTACTTCAGCCGATCATTGTTACTCCAAAAGACGGGGGTTATGCAATTGTTGCGGGTGAGCGCCGCTATCGAGCAGCAAAATTAGCCGGCCTTACTGAAGTTCCGGTGGTAGTACGCTCGCTTTCCGACCAGCATCAGCTTGAGGTTTCGCTGATTGAAAACATCCAACGTCGCGACCTTAACACTATAGAAACCGCCACGGCGTACGCAAAGCTGCGTGATCAGTTTAACCTCAGTAATGATGAAATTGCTGCGCGGGTACATAAATCAGCACCAGCGGTTATTAATACGATGCGTTTATTGAAGCTTCCTAAGGAAGTCGTGCAATTAATTGCCGAGGGGAAACTCACTGAAGGGCAGGCTCGGCCACTTATTGGGCTTGAACCTGAGGTATTAGCTGAGGTGGTACCTCGCATTGTTGCTGAAGGCTGGACGACGCGTAAGGTTGAACAGTTCATCGCCAATCGTCGTAACGCCGGTCACGAAAATGATGTTGCCGACGACCGCGCCCTTGAGCGCGAACATGAAGCGCGCATTGAAGCTATTCGTACTCGCCTTAATGCCCCTGTCGATCTTCGCGTGAATAGTAGAGGTGCCGGGAAGATCGTTATATCTTTCAAAAGTACTGAAGAATTCGAACGCATTCAAAAATTGCTTGGTTCTTAGAAGAAACGCATTTCGGTGAATGGGAAGATGCGTATCCCCACTGGGCCGATAACATCGTAGAGTGGGATAGTCCCAAGGCCATTACGAGAGTCGTACGAGTACGTACCGGTTCGGTGGTCACCAGCGACAAAAAGCGAGCCGCTTGGTACGACCGTGTTCACTTCACCAGTAGTGGGGGTGCCGGGTTCGCCGTTATTATCGTCATCGGGGTTGAAACCCTCGGGATGCTCGTCGTTGTACACCGTAAATACTCCATTTTGCAAGACAACCCGTTCTCCTGGGAGGCCGATAACACGCTTTACAATGTATTCATCCTCTATGCCGCGGCTGTAGTGGGGGTTTTTAAAGACGATAATTTGTCCACGCTCGGGAAGGTAGTCTTCGCCGCGGAGATTCGACCAGGTAACGGGAAGACGGTTTACGATAAGTCGATCGCCGGTGTAGAGCGTTTCTTCCATGCTAGGACCAACAACGTTGTAGCTGCGAAACACGAAAGAGTTGATAAGAATAGTACCAATAATCACGCAGACAATAAAAATAATCAGCTGGATAACATCTTTTGCGAACGGATGACGGGTGAAATACGAGGCTTCCATAAACTATTCCATTATACGTGAGCGCAGGCATAAACGCTACTTGCTCCTTTTCTCAGCGTTATTTAATGTAGAGAGAATATGATTAAGCAAAGTTGTAGTGTATAATTGGTACTAGTTTTATGAGAAAACACACATCCTCTGTAGAAGGGTTCATCCCACGTCAGTCCGGTAGTAACCTGGGCGATCTTCATAGCCCCGGTAAGCAGCAGGCGGCAAAAAAGACTCCGTCCCGCCAGATAAAAACCGACGGCGAGACAGTACTATCTAAAGATACAGTTGGTCAGCCACGAAAGGGGCGGCTCATTGGTCGCGATGATATTGACGAATCGCTTCGCGAGATTGATGACGGATCGTTTGAAGATAGTAAAAAATCTCGTAAAGAACGCAAAAAAGATTTAAAGGGCAAAAAACCGAAGCGCCGAGCGCGCCGGATTATATTTTGGGTGCTTATGGCCTTGCTTGTCGCTGGTTTAGCGGTAGGGGGGTACCTTGTGTACAAGGCGATTACCGCCACAGAGAGTGTGTTTCAGGGAAGCGTCTTCGATATTGTTAAAAACGACCCTCTTAAGACAGACGCGAACGGGCGTAGTAATTTCTTGGTATTCGGTACCGCTGAAGATGACGAAGGCGGGACTCATGGCGGGGCAAACCTAACCGACTCAATTATGGTAATTAGCGTTGATCAGGAAGAACATAACGCCTACATGGTAAGCCTTCCTCGCGATTTATGGGTAGCCTATCAAGAAACGTGTACGGTTGGGAATCAAGGAAAACTTAACGCTGTGTACTTCTGCGCATCAGATGACGGTGCTGATGAAACAGCGGGCGCTCAGGCACTCATGGCGAAAGCGGGTGAAATTACCGGTTTAGACATTCAATACTACGTGCACCTTAACTTTACTGCGGTGGTTGATGCGGTAAACGCCGTGGGCGGGGTGGATGTCACCATAAATAGTAGTGACCCCCGGGGTATACTTGATCGCAACTTCGACTGGAAGTGTGGCTATACCTGTTACTATGTTAACTATCAGAACGGTGAAGAGGTTCACCTTGACGGCGAGCATGCCTTAGCACTTGCCCGTGCTCGTAACGCCGCTGGTGGGTACGGCTTGCCAAATGGTAATTTTGACCGCGAACAGAACCAGCAGATGATTATTAAAGCACTCCGCGACAAAGCGTTGAGCGCGGGTACACTTACGAATGTCAGCGCGGTAACTGGCCTTATTGATGCGCTTGGTAATAACCTTCGTACAAATATCGAGACAAAAGAGGTTCGTACCCTTATGGATATTGCCTCAAACACAGAGGACACTGATATTGTTTCACTGAGTCTTGTTGAGGAAGGCACTATGCTTGTTACGACGGGAAGCTACAACGGTCAAAGTATTGTCCGCCCAGTAGCTGGCCTGCTTGACTACAGTGCAATTCAAGAATTTGTGTATATAAATGTTTCTGCTGACCCATTTGTTCGTGAAGAGCCTGTTGTGAGTGTATTTAACGGTAGTGGTGTTGCTGGGGTGGCGCAAAACGCAGCCTATGAGCTTGAAGACGCCGGCTTTACAGTTGCCGAAGTAGATAATGCCCCAGAAGGTAGCTATCAGACGGTAGAAATCTATCAGTTGAATAGTGAAAAAACAGCATCGGCTGAAAAACT
>DODJ01000021.1:472-3964 GCA_003545655.1 Candidatus Saccharimonadota bacterium | reverse complement strand
GCGCCGTGCAAGAATGATATAATAAGACACGATATGGAGTTTCTTAAATTAGTTCGCAAACGATCGTTCCTCAGTGAACTACTCTACGCTGTGTTAAATGTTGGCTTGGCGGTAGCAGTACTTATGAGTGTCTGGTTTACCGATTCGATATCGCTGGCTATTATTCTTGTTCTGCTAAGTAAATGGCGTATTTTCGCGGTTCGTCCGCGCTACTGGTGGGCTAACCTGCGTTCTAATATGGTGGATATTATCCTTAGTCTTAGCGTGGTGCTTCATCTCTATAGTATTGCTACGAGTGATATTGCGACGGGTGCGCAGCTTCTCGCTATGTCCGGGTTAACCTTGTTATACATTGGATGGCTATTATTCGTAAAGCCTCGCTCGAAGAAGGTGTTTGTTATCGCCCAGGCAGGGCTTGCGCTCTTTATGGGCACCTCGGCGCTATTTACCTTTGCGTATGATTGGCCAGTGTCGTTGGTGGTAGTGTTCATGTGGCTTATTGCCTATTCATCGGCTCGCCATATGCTGAGCGCTTACGATGATGAAACGCACGCCTTATTCTTGAGCCTTGTATGGGGCGTGGTTGCCGCGGAGATTTCGTGGGTAGCTTACCACTGGGCGATTGCGTATCCACTGCCAGTACTCACAGGCCTTATGGTTCCACAGGTGGCAATTATTATGACGCTTATTAGTTTCGTGGGGTATAAAGCGTACGATTCATTTTATAAGCACGCCAAAATACGGGCGAATGATATTTTATTGCCGCTTCTTTTTACCCTTAGCGTACTTGTCGTACTCTTAGTGCTTTTTAACCGGGTAGGCACGGCTATTTAAGCTTTTGAAATAGAAGACCGTACTCGTTGGTTTCTTGTAGAATAAGCCCATAGCGTGCGGCTTCTTTTTGTATGGCGGGGTGCTGTTCGGGGTCGGCTTCAAGGATAAGCGAGCCACCCAGGGCTAACTTACTCTTTGTCTGTATAAGAAGCTCGAATATAAGTGATAGACCATTGTTTTCAGCAAAAAGCGCACGAGGGGGCTCGTGGTTGGTCTCGGGCGAGCGTTCCCAGGTAGGGTCTACGTAGGGGAGGTTAGCTATGATACTATCAGCTACAAAGGGGTAGCTGGTAAGAAGGTCGCTTTGGATAAGGGTTACCTCGGCGCCAAGCTGACGAGCGTTTTCTTCAGCGACCTTGAGAGCGTGTCGGCTTATATCAAGCAGTGTCACGTCTAGTTCTGGGTGAGAGAGTTTTGCGCTAATACCCAGATTACCGCTACCTGTGCCTACATCAACCAGTTTTAATGTATCAGTAAGGCTGGCGTTTTTAGGAACCGCTATCGTCAGGAGCTCTAGAAGTGCTTCAGATTCGGGTCGAGGGATAAGTGTTGCGGTAGTTACTTTAAATACGTGTCCGTAAAACTCTTTGTGCCCAATAATGTAGGCGATAGGGACGTGGTCGAGGCGAAGGTCGAGTCGCGCGTTGGCAATCTCTTGCGTACGCGCTTCAAGAGGCTCATCGCCGTGGCCGTGAAGCCAGGTACGAGGTTTACGAAGCGTGTGTGACAGTATAAGCTCGGCATCGAGACGGGCAGAGGGGGTGTGGTTGGCGGTAAGCTGGGCCGTAGCGTCAGCTAGCCAGCTATTAACTGTTGGTTTTGGCGGCAAGTTCGCGTTCATAGGCTTGTAAATTCTCTACTAAATCGTCAATACGACCATCCATAGCTTGTGGTATACCCGAGCGGCTATAGCCGATACGGTGATCGGTAATACGGTCTTGAGGGAAGTTGTAGGTACGAATTTTTTCCGAACGATCACCCGAGCCGATAAGCCCGCGACGCTCGGCGGTAAGCTTGGCGTTTTCTTCGTCAATTTTCTGTTGCAACAGACGAGAACGAAGTACGCTCATGGCTTTTTCTTTGTTTTTAAGCTGTGATTTTTCATCCTGGTTGGTGACGACAAGGCCACTTGGAAGGTGAGTAATGCGCACTGCTGAATCGGTGGTGTTGACGGATTGCCCACCGTGCCCAGAGGCGCGGTAAATATCGATACGAAGGTCGGCGGGGTTAATCTCAATATCGGTTTCTTCAGCTTCGGGAAGCACTGCAACGGTGGTGGTGCTAGTGTGAATACGCCCCTGGCTTTCGGTGGCGGGGACGCGCTGGACACGATGTACACCTGATTCGAACTTAAGCTTCGCGTAGGGGGCGTCGCCTTTTACACTGAAGATAACTTCTTTATAGCCGCCCGTATCGTTGGCGCTTTCACTGATAAGCTCGGTTTTAAGGCCATGGGTTTCGCAGTAGCGAAGATACATGCGGTAGAGTTCGGCGGCAAAAAGGCTTGCCTCGTCACCCCCGGCACCAGCGCGAATTTCAACAATAACGTTTTTATCATCATTGGGGTCTTTTGGGGCGAGCATAGCAAAGAGCTCGTCGTCGAGTTCGGTAATGCGCGTTTCAGTTTCTTCGGCTTCGACTTTGGCAAGTTCGGCAAGTTCGTCGCTGCCGTTTGCGAGTTCTTTCGCTTCTCTGTGTTGAACTTCAAGGGTGTCACGCAGGTGTGCCTTTTCGAGAATATTCTGTAGCTCTAGGAGGCGCTTGTTTTTCTTAGAGAAGTCGGGGTCACTGTAGGCATCGGGACGCGCTAAGAAGGTGTCAAGATCGGTTTTCTCGGCGGTAAGCTCTTCGATGTTGAGTTCAATGCGTGGCATACCAAAGGGCTACTTTCCTTCAGAGCTCTTATTTTTTGGTGCGGTTGCAAGAAGTACAATACCTATAATGAGGCCAGGAAGCCACGAAATAAAGGCAAGGGCAGCCCCTAGGAATAAGATGACGTTTAGGATTGCTCGTACAGTTTCTACACTATCGGTTGGTGTGGTGGTACAGCCGTCACCGTATATACCTTCCTGGACTGAGTATCCAGTATCGCAGTAGGTTGTTGTTGTCGTGGGCGTAGAAAGGAATACCCAGTTAACCATTGCAAAAGCGATGATAAGTACAATATAGAGCGCGGTTGGCCCAATAAGAAGCCAAAGAGCCGCCTTAGTGCGGGTGCTCATTTTAGTAGTTGTTTGAGGTGTCTCGGTGCTCATAATTGGATCGCCTTTCGTTTACTCGCCTTTATTCTAACAAAAAGAGCCCCTAGATAACACTAGGGGGCTCTGAGGAGTATAGCGCTAGTTTTCGCCGGCAGCTTTTTTAGCTTTGCTAGCTGCGGCCTTTTTAGCCTTATTTGCAAGAGCCTGCTTACGGGCTTCAGCGGCAGCGGCACGGTTCTTGAAGCGATCAACACGTCCTTCGGTGTCGATGATCTTTTCTTCACCAGTGAAGAACGGGTGAGAGGCGCTTGAGATGTGCACCTTTACAAGGGGGTATTCGTTGCCGTCTTCCCATTTAATAGTATCGTTGGTTTGTGCGGTTGACTGTGTCAGGAACGCAAAACCGGCGACGTCATCGCTAAATACGACGGGTCGATAGTCGGTTGGGTGTAGGTTG
>DODJ01000021.1:0-165 GCA_003545655.1 Candidatus Saccharimonadota bacterium | reverse complement strand
ATAGTCGGTTGGGTGTAGGTTGCTTTTCATAATCTGGTTTATTGTAGCGTAAAGAGGGGAGTTTGTAAAGGGTGGGGGTAGGCTAGGGCAAGTGGTATACTAATACGTACTAAGGGGGATACATGGTCTTACAAAAACTAAAGAAATCTTCTACGTTGTATGGGG
>DODJ01000049.1 GCA_003545655.1 Candidatus Saccharimonadota bacterium | reverse complement strand
AGCAAAGCTTTGTGGCCACTACCCAGCAGCTAGAGGTGAAACCGCACCCAATTGAAACAAGCGATGCGTATACGCGCTATATCGATGCCGCCTTGTCGCGCACAATATCTCCAGTGCTTGAGAGAAACCTTTACACAGAAGACGAGATAGATTGGAACACTGAGATGGTTGTTGCAGTACCGTTCATACTGTTAGAATCAAGAACGTATTTGGGGATAGGTATCGAAGAGGTTGAGGGAAAAGACGCCTATGTTATCGACAGTATCGATGTCGCAGACTGCGGTTCGTATGCGCAGGTGCACACAAACAGAGTGGCATTTATTGCGCAACCATCTAGCCAACCATACGACCTTCCTGTTATACTAAGGGTAACACCAAACACCGCGTCTTGTGACGGGCTGTCGCAGTAGCACCTTTCTTGTTCACATAAATAAAAACAACAAAAAACCAACATGTTAGATAATTTTACTCCTCGATCGCGTGGACCCCGGGCTAGCTCGGTGGTTAATTATCGCCCAGAAAACGAAGTCTTATACGCAAAACGGGTTATTAGTGTTTCTGAAGTGATTCGTCCTCGGGTTGAAGCGGCAACTACCTCCACTACCTCTGTCTCGCACCAGACACCTTCTCAAACTCACCATACAGCAGCACATGAAGCGCCGTCGTATCGAAGCTATGAGGTTGATGAGGTGTTTGCGAAAATTGCCGCTATAGAAGCTGAAACCCCATTTAATGCTTCGGTTTCGCTTGCTACTGCCTCTGCTTCGATGGGTGCAGCAGTTGTTGATACAGTACGTGTTGAGGTGAAGCGAACTACAAGCTGGCTTCGCTATGTAGTTACCGGTGTAGTAGCAATGATAGTACTTGCGCTTACAGGGTATGTAAGTATTGACACCTGGATAACAAATAGCGAAGTAAAACAGGTTGTTTCCGAGCGTCAAGCGACTGCGAGCGCGGTAGTACTTGGTGAAGGCGAGGACGAAAGCGAAGTTACGGATACTGCGATTGACAGGTACACAGTAGCAGGTGATCTTCCCCGTGTGCTTACGATTGATTCGTTAGGCGTACGAGCCCGCGTGCTGCCTATGAGCGTTAATGCGGATGGTGCAATGCAGGCACCGGTGAATATATTTGACAGTGGATGGTATGGAGCCAGTGCGAAGCCAGGTACACCCGGCGCTACTGTTATTGATGCCCATGCTAGCGGAGCTACCCGCGAAGGACTGTTCGCCTATCTTGATACCCTTACTATTGGCGACGAGCTTTCGCTTGAACGTGGTGATGGACAAACATTTACCTATCGAGTAACACACACCGAAACTATTCCGCTAAACGAGGTTGATATGACGAAACTTCTAACGCCGTACGGTACCGCGACAGAAGGGGTAAACCTTATTACCTGCACTGGCTCGTGGCTACCTGATCAAAAGACCTACGACCACCGCGTGATGGTATATACGGAACGAGTGTAATACCATGCCTAGTGAACGCTCTACAAAACGTCAGAAAGAGCTACTTGAATATGTAGACAGGTTTATCGCCGAACACGGCTACGGCCCAAGCTACCGTGAGATTATGAATGCCATTGGGTATAAATCGGTCTCAACTGTGGCGATTCATATTGACGGATTGATTGCGAAAGGGTATTTACGCAAACGCGATAATTCTGCCCGTTCGCTAGAGGTGGTTACGACTACTATGACCGCCGCCGGCCCTGCAGCCCGAAAAGTCGACCCTGCGAAAGAAAAGTGGTTAGTAGAGGAAATCAAGCGCCGGTTTGGCATGTATAACGAGACTCCCTCGCCCCAGCTTATGGACGAGCTATACGTGCTGGTAGGTGCCCTAAAGGTGCTTGGCTTTGACGGTGCATATGAGTCCACCCGCGCAGAGCTTGCCCAATTGATGCGCCGCTAGGTGTTTTATTCTTTGGGCATATGTAGCGTGCGCTTTACCCTTGACTACCCCTGATGAAAACGCTATAATAACCCAAGCTCCGTAGTAACAAACTCGGATATTCGCCCCACACCAAGGGCCTACTATTCCGGCGTAGCTCAGTGGTAGAGCAAGAAGCTGTTAACTTCGAGGTCGCTGGTTCGAGTCCAGCCGCCGGAGCCAAGCATAAGCACTATGATGTAAATCATGGTGTTTTTGCTTAGTGCAAGTACACTTTATAGATATCTTTAAGAATTAGTATTGACCTACCTGTTAATTATCGAACACTTTTTTGAAGACTACATCCATCCAGTTGGTACACTCAATTATGAGGTCTCGAGGCGGCATATCGTTATCGTCGGTAATTACTGTAAAGTGCTCATCAAGCATGTCGATAGTGGCTGGTTTTTGTGGTGTCAGGGTTGCGCTAGTGCATTCAAGGGAAGTATCGTGTGCAGTCTCTGAATCTTTAGCGATAGCTATGACGGCACTAATGTAATTGTCGATTGGCATGGGTATGTCATCTGAAGATCGAGGGTCTAAAGGTAGATAGGCTTCATTAATTTCTTTCCAGCCCTGAGGATATGTATTGGGTGTGAGTTCGCTCTGGAATTTCTTTTTGTAGTGTTTAAAGTGCCACAGTACTTCGGATACAAAGGCCGGTGTTGATTGAAGTGAATCATCCGATGATGGACTATCGATCGACGTATTGATAACGAGGTCGTTTTCGCCAGACTGCTCAATATCGTTAAATTTTCGGAATGAATGTACAAAATAATCGATAAACTGTGCAGCTTCTGGGGTTTTTGGTAATATTCCGACCCTCCCTTCGAGTCGAGGGGCTGCAAAATCGGAAATGAAAATACAGCCACCGGGAGAGATTTTTTTATATACTTCTCCGATAGCTTTTGTAAAAGCATCTTTACCATCATCCGCGTAGCTATATACTTCGTGCATAACTGCAGATAGTACGAATCCATCGATAGACCAATTGGGGATATCAAGGCTTGTTGCATTTGATTCCATGAATTCAGCTTTAACGCCCGCTGTACGGGTTGTATTTCGTGCTATTTCAAGTGCAACAGGAGAGATATCAATACCAACAAGTTTTGTTTCGTCGCCGTATAGCTGCGCAAGGGTACAAATATCTTCACCGCCGGCCATACCTAACGATGCAATTACATCTGCTTTAGGGAGTTGCTGCTTTAATGCATTCAGCTTCGATAAGTACACTTCACTAGGGTTAAGTGCAGCAAAATATTCCTTGTCGGTGTTTGCAACAAGGTATGCAGTGCGAGGATCGAGCTCATTTACCATGCTTTACTCGGTTCGTAGTGCTTTTGATTCTACGAGTGCGTCGGATATTTTAGCATTTGTATCAAAAGTGTAGTCAAAGCCACTAATTTTTACGACAGGTCGATTGAAGCCTCGCTGCCCCATGAGCATTGCGGCACTTGCTGCAAGCATGTCACAAATCGTTTCTTCGTTTCGCTTTACTTTACCATCTTCAAGCGTAGCTTCTGAAGTTCGTAGTGGAGGAACGCCATAAGTCCCAATTGCGATTTGCGCTGAGCCTCGTTTGTCGGGGCGGCCTTCGCTGTCTGTAATGATAACGCCGACATTTACGCCTGTGTGTGAAAGGATTGTTTCGCCAATGTGTCGGGCCGACAGGTCGGCATCTTTAGGAAGAAGGATGAGTTCTTCCGGGGTAAGTTTATCGACACCAGCGCTCGTAAGGAATAGCCCGTTTGGTAACCAGCCTCCGATGTAATTATCTTTAACCTCAAGGCGAGAGCCAGATGGATCGCCTGTCGCATCAATAATTGCTTGAATTGCACGAACATCTTTTCGTGGAATTTGCTCATGAAGGCTATGCGCAAGATCACTTGGTGTGATTTCGTCGAGTCGAATGACATTGTTTTCGGCTGATGATACCGCCTTTGAGGCTACGCACAAAATATCTTGCTCGTTGAAAGTAAAGTCTGTTTCTTGTGCGGAATTAATAATAATTTCACCAACGTTATCACCTGCTACGATTTGTCCTACGCCCTGAAGCGCTTCGATATGAATATTTTCTGACATATTATGCCTCCTCAAATAATTTATTTAGTAACGACTTAGTGTAAAGTAACGATTTTCTGGAAATTTCAACCTTATCCAATTGAGCGTGGGTCTCAACAGTAACAATTGTGTCATCTGGGCAATAACGCAAAACTCTCGATAAAATATCAGTGTAGTTTATGCTGCCATCACCTACGGCAACGTACTTTTTTGTACCATTTTCAATAACAAAGTCTTTTACATGGATGTAGCCGATGCGTGGCGCAATTTCTTTAAGGAACGCATCGTCGATGTCCTCGTCTAGCTCGATAAGGTTTGCTATATCAAGCCATAGCTTAAGGTTATCTGTCTTGTTAGCTTTAAATAAAGCAACGAGGGTTTCTTTTGTGTGAATTTTACAGACTGGCTCGTTTTCTATGTATAAATCAATGGAATGTTTCTTCGCTTCTTCAAGGGCAAACGCAAGGAGCGGGTGATGTGTAAAACTATCCGCCTCGGGGTCGTAGACGCCAAGTTCCGAGAAAATGCGTATTCGAGGGATTGATAGCGTAGAGGCTGTTTTAATCGCTTTGCTGATAATATCTCGTTTCTCTTCGTCAGAAAGACGCGGATTAAACCCAAAGCTGTCGTGAGTAACTTCATTATCATCTGGGTGAGAGTACCATTTAAAAAGTGGGCTCGCGGCTGCAACTACTTTGATACTATGTGTGTCAACATGGTGTTTAAATTGGGCTATTTCTGATTCATCCCAAAAAACGAAGTTCTTTTTATTAATCGTACGAACTTCACCTATGCCAAGATCGAGCTCTTTAATGAGGCTAGAGGCAACGTGTATATCATCTGATACTTCGTCGAAATTAATGCCAAGTAGTGGTCTAGTGTTCATGGGATACTTCTTTTTCAAGTAATTCGTGTAGTTCGGAAAGCGCGTCTTGGGTGAGTGATACTTCGCTCCCTTGGTCGGTCCATAGCGCAAATGCCTGGAGACCCTGGTAGAGCATCATCCACAAACCATCAATTGTCGTTGCGCCACGCTCTGTGAAATAGTCAAGGAGCGGTGTGTGGACTGGATTAAAAACGCAGTCGAAAAACACCTGGCCTTCAAATCGAGTTTCATTTCCAAGCACTTTTAAATCAAAAGGTGTTGCTGCTTGGTGTTTCATGCCCGCTGGCGTCGCGTTAATAATAAGCTGAGCACTGCTAATATGTTCAATAATATCGTCGTAAGAAGCGAACTGGACTTTAGCGGTGTTTTCGTATTGTGCTTTGAGCGACATTGTTGCCAAAGAATCGGGGGTTCTGGGGATGACAACGACAACCTCAGCCTCGAGTTTAAGGCAAGCGTATATTGCAGCTCTGGAGGCACCGCCGCTACCAAGAACAACTGCCTTCTTTGGTAAAAAGTTTGGAAGTCGTTGTTTAACTGGCGCGTATATACCATACCAATCGGTGTTGTAGCCGAGAACTTCATTCTCCTTAAGGACGACGGTATTAATTGCTCCAATCTCCTTAGCGGACGTATCCGTGTAAGTCAGGAATTGAGACACGGCAAGTTTATAGGGGAGGGTAACGTTAATACCGCTAAAGTGAAGTGTTTTGAGCGCTTCAAAAGAACGCTCGAGTTCAGATTCGCTAAGAACATTTATTTTTATATGCCGATACTCGCTGGCGTTTTTTGTATTCTTCGAAAGCCACTCGAAAAGTATAGGGGATACGCTGTGCTCCGTGGGGTTGCCGATAAGCGCTGTATATATCATGACTATTGTAATTATATACTAAATATAGTAAAGTTCAAGGCATAGAGAGCGTATGAATAAAGATGTAGTTATTATTGGCTGTGGTTTCATTGGTAATATTAAGGCTCAAATTTGGTGTGCGCTTGGGATGAATGTGTACGTCTACGATGTAGATAAAGAAAAGGAATATACCCTTATTCAAACAAATACACATGTCCAAAGCTTCTCTTCGTATGATAAAAATAAAAGCCCGAGCTTTGTCGACATAGCCACTCCTAATAGTAGACATGGCGATGCGCTCGTTTGGGTATCGCGACATATACCGCATCCGCAAGTTATTTTGATTGAGAAGCCTATCTGTAGTACTCATAAGGAACAGTTTTTAATCGAGAACACACTCGCCTTATTTCCTGCAACCCGTGTATTTGTGAATGAGACATACTATTGGTCGGAAGCGCTTGCTTGGCTAGTTGATAGGCTCGAGGTGCAAAACGAGAAGCCAAGAGTGATAAAAGTGAACCTATCTAAAAATCGACTGGCTGATGTGGCGAGTGGACGGTTCTTTGATAAAGAGCTTCAGGCTTATGGAATAGAGGTGCCGCACTCAGTCGCAATCTTGCAGAGACTCGGTATTGATGTACTTGGGTCTACGGTAAAGCAGAATATCCAGTATATTAACGACATTGCTGGGGCGGATGCTAATCAGGGTGTTCATGTTGAGCTGCTTTCATCAAATGGAACTATTGCCTATCTTGACTCATTTCTTGGAGACTATTCTGTCCAGAAAGAGACGATTACCCCAAATTCACTGATAAGAAGTGTTGTTGTCGATACACTTGGCGAAAGGTATACGATTGAGTTTGACCCAGTTGAGGGTGTGGCGCGATATACGAGCCGCATAACTATTGAGTCAACGGGTGAGGTGATACATATAGAAGACAATCATCTTATGAATCACATGCGTCATATACGCGACAATACGGTTAATAACATGATGGCGAAACTGCTATCGCCCCAAAACTCTTTTGATATCTTTAGCTTTTTATCAACGCTTGCGCGAACTGCGCAGGTAAGAAAGCTGGATAACATGGAAAATGATTTTGTAATGGGTCGGGAGAAGGATTTAATATGTCAATTGAAGTAAATAGAAGCTATAGAGGTCCAGAACAAATAGCTCAGGAAGTAGTTGAGCGAAAAGGACTTGGCCACCCAGATACCTTAGTTGATGGTATTGCTGAGTTTTCAGAAATTCAGTATGCAAAGTATTGTCTTGAAAACTTTGGCGCTATTCCCCACCATAATCTTGATAAGGCTATGATGCTTGGCGGATTGAGCTTACAACGGTTCGGCGGCGGTACGTTCGAGGCGCCCGTTAGTATGCTCTTCATGGGTCGGGCGAGTAAAAACTTTGGCGATCAAGAAATACCTCTTGCAGATATCCAGGACCAAGCTGCTCGCGAGTACTTAGCGCGTGTGATGCCTCATTTCGATACAACCGATCCAAATACCTATCGCATGGAAAGTTTAACAAGCAATCACAGTACTCGACCGTTCTGGTTCTCTCCGCGTTCAACAGACGACCTGCCAGAATTTAATACCTCAGAACCACTCGCGAACGATACAGCAACAATGATTAGCTATTGGCCATTAACCGATACGGAAAAATTAGCGTTAGATCTTGAGGGTTACTTTTACGAAAATGATGTGAATGGTATGCCGAAACCTCGCTTTGAGTTTGTAGGACAAGACATTAAGGCAATGGCTGTTCGTAATGGTGATCACATTGATGTTACTATGGCAGTTCCCCAGGTGACATCTGAAACACCTTCGGAGACAATATATATGGAACGCCGCGAAGAGCTTGAACGGGCGCTTCAGGGGTACGCTGAAGAGACGCTCGAGGGGCGTAGCTCGGTGAAAGTAAATATGACCACCGAAGGAAACACTGGTAAGCCACGTGTGTATCTTGTAACTGGCGGTTCATGTACTGACTTTGGCGAAGAGGGTGCTGTGGGAAGAGGAAACAAAACCCACGGTATCATCTCTAGTTTCCGTCCGAATACGATGGAGGCGCCTCACGGTAAAAACCCAACGTATTTCGTAGGAAAACTGTTAGGATATCAAGCTGATTTGATCGCTAAATCAGTTTACGAGCGACTTGGTGTACGTTGCCAGGTTGTACTACAAGCTAACTTTGGAGATAAACTCTTCGATCCATCAAAGATTATTGTTTCGACTGACAAGGATGTTTCGAGGCATGATGTTGAGGCGGTTGTTGCTGACTGCCTTTCACTTGGAAAACAAACGACAGATCGGATTATTGAAGATCAGTACTTTGTCCCAAGAACAAACGTATTTAAGGCGAATTAACCTATGATTGAACACGTTGCTTTTAATGGTCAGCTCGTGAACTTGGCTAGTGACGTGGAGCTTGACCGTACTCGTTTTGAAACGCTGTCTAAAACGATTACGGGTATGGAGCTTGTTGGAACACCTAAAGTAGAAACGAAAGTTCCAAGGGTCGAATATAGCCCTGCAAAAACCATTTCTATCGAATATGACGACAATGAAAAAGCGATCTTTGTAGAAGGTCCTCTGGAGCACTTCTCAAGAGGTGATGCACTACTGTATATTTCTGAATATTTAGCGACATGTTTGCAGTCTGCGCAAAAAGGGACGTTTATTACGCATGCTGCCGCAGTTTATGACGGGGCGTCTGACAAATCGACAGTTTTATTTGGCGAAAAGGGCGCAGGTAAAACTACGGTTGCATTACGACTTTGCATGGAAGGAGGGATGCAACTTATTGGAAACGACCAAATTTATATTGGTACAGATGGGACGAATCTTAATACTGAAGGCGGGAATCAGTGGTTTAATATTCGAGAGACAGCGATAAAATCAGACGCATTTTTATCAGGCATTTTTACGGCAAAAAGCCGCGACGAGTCAAAGCCAGCCTGGAATGACAAAGTACGAATAGACCTTGATGATCTTGCGCTTACGGGCAAGGAAGGTGTAGCTGAAGTTGAAACTCTCTATCATTTGCGGCTTGATCCGACTCAAAAAGAATTGTACGTTGCTCCTTGGGAGGGTGTGCAGCGCAACCTGATACTTCATGAGAAAATTGGTCGACATATTCTTTCACAAGCAACGCCTTTTCAAGACGATAACGGTATGTATTTAGGTTCATTACCACTTGTTGAAGTAACGCGCTCAATGGATAATCGAGATAGACTAGTACGACGTATGATAGATGTGGGCGTGGGCGAGATTTTTGCGCCAAATAGCGAAGCGGCGGTAGAGTATATTCTTAGTAAAGGCTTGTAGTGATAGTAGTAGGGATACCAACATATAACGAAGCAGACAATATTGCGCGGCTTACACATCAGGTTGATGCCGCTGCGTTAGCGTTGGGTATTTCGATTACAATTGTAAACGCTGATAGCGCTAGTGTCGATGAAACGAGCGAGGTTTTTCTAGGAACACCGACGCATTGCCCGAAGGTGAGTATAAAGAATAGTGAAAAAGGTAAGGGTCGTAATATAGCGACTATTTTACAGTGGGTAGTGGAAGCGTCAGAAGCTGACGGCTGTGTACTAATTGACGGCGACGTTACTTCGTTTGAGCCAGAATGGCTTGCTCGACATACGGAGCTGTTATTAAACGACGCCGACTACACGATACCGACGTATTCTCGAAATTATCAAGAAGGTAATACGACAAATCATTTTGTGTATCCGCTTGTTGGGGTGCATTCTTCGGGCAAAGCACCGCGACAGCCAATTAGTGGCGATTTTGGTATTTCACGTCGTTTTGCAAAACATCTCATCAAACAGCAATGGCATGAATACACCTGGGGGTATGGGATCGATATTTTTATGACGCTTCATGCGCTGTACGGATCCTTTAATGTTGCCGAGGTTTTACTAAGCAAGAAGGTGCATAAGCCAAGCTTTGATAAAATGATCCCAATGTTTACGGAGGTTGCGGCAAGTTACTATGCCACGATGCGTTTACTGAAAGATACCTATGCGGGCAAGGTGCACCTTACGACTATCAAGCGCGCCCCTGAACTTATAGCGACAACACCGCTGTCGACTGCAAAAATTACTGAGCGCAGGGTGGTTGCGCAAAAGGTATATGATGAGAGTAAAGAAAATTCCTGCGTACCTGAATTGGATGCAATGTTTTGTAACGAGGTAGGCTTTATGCAGTGGGCGCAAATTCTTATTGCCCATGAGTTGAAAATCGCTACAGTTGACCCATTGGTCCTAGCTCGATCAATTCTGCCTTGGTACTTACTACGCGTTGTATTCTACTTACAGAAAAATAAAACACCCTTACATGCAACACGCGAAATTGATAAGCAATTTCAGTATGTAGTAAAATTATGGCAATATGAAGCTCATTCTCACTAGGCACGGTCAGACAGTATCAAATGTTCAAGGAGTTACGATGGGACACCTGGATAGTGTATTGACGCCACTTGGTCTGCAGCAAGCGAATCTGAAGGGCGAGCAGCTTTCGGATGTGAATATTGCTGTTATTTATTCTTCCGACCTTGGTCGGTGCCGAAAAACGGCCGAGACTATACAAACATATCTTTCAAAAAGCGCTGATTTAGTTCTCCTTGATGGGTTAAGAGAGATTGACTTTGGTGTGTATCAGGGCAAACCGTATGATGATGTACCGGTTATAGAAGGGGGGTACATTGTGACACCATTCCCTGGCGGAGAGTCGAACGAGGTAATGGCGCGTCGGGTTATTTCTGTGATTAATGATATATACGAAGCCAACAAAGGCGCAACCGTGCTTGTGGTAACTCATTCTGGTCCTATATCGGCAATTCTAGCTGCTCACTCTGGCTCTGCATTGGACGATATGCTCAAACATAAAACGAATAACAGGGATATTGTTGAATTGGATATGTATCAAAAGTTTTCGTCGCCGTTGCTGTATGGTATTAAAAGCTAGGTTGCTCGTATTTATGTTCCTAAATCCGCTCTAATTGCAGTTATAACTTCCTCAATCGTGGTGAGCCAAGCATAAGCACTATGATGTAAATCATGGTGTTTTTGCTTCTCGATGATTCACAGTAACGTATATTGATATTTCTTTATAAAATGATATAATATTATCTAATCATGGCAGCCGTCATGATCTTCGCTCTTCAACACAAGTAGGTGAATACATTGGCCAAAGATGCCGAACTTGACCGTCTGAAGACGGCGCAAGACCTGATGTACCAGCGGAAGCAGGATGCCCACAGGGCCCAGCAGGCCGCATGGGAACATCTCAGCTCCACCCGAGAGGTAATGAACCGCGCGTTTGAAGCAAAGCAGCGTGCCTACGATGTCCAGGATTCCTCTTGGCAGTCACTTCAGCGTTTGCGTGACTCATACGGGCCACGTATTGAGCAGCTTAATCGCGATCAGGAGCGCGCCTTCCAGGATATGGGGCGCGCTTTCCAGAATGCAAGTGATGCACATAACAACCGCAACGGTGCTATGGCAGCTAGTTATGCGGCCGACGGGCATCGTTACAAGGCGGAGTCGCAGGGCTATGTGGCTGAGCGTCGCCGTCTGATTAGTGAACTCCGCGATGCCAAAGAACGTCACGAGAACACCAAGCCCGCGTTTCAGCGTGCAAAGGATGAGTTCAACTCGGCCAAGCGCGCATTCGAACAGGCCCGCACGGCACATGACACTGCCAAACAGAAGTTCCAGGAAGCCAAGGCTGCCTTCGACAAGGCGTCCACCGACTTCCGTACTCGACTCGAGAAGGTCAAGGCTGACAATGCCAGCCGCAACAACGATCGGCGAGAAATCGCACGGCGGGCGGGCGTACCGACGCAGTACTTGAACTCTGTCTGGGTCTCACCGAACGGCAAGGGTGGACACAACATTTACTTCGGTGGTGTTGGCTCGCCCAATGGGCCTGGACACGCGCACTATGCAACCGACTCGTTCGGGAAGGTAACATACAAGCGTGACCCGTTCGACCCGCACGGTGCGCACAACTTCACGGAGAACCAGGGTGATTACTACGACATGGTGTCGCGTGAATCGACAAGCGGAGACTTCGGCTTCCGCTGCCGTTTTCGTGGCTACGATGCCTACGTCGAGACCAACACCAACCGTGACGGTACGCGTAAGATCGACATCTACTACGGCCCCAACGGTCCGTTCGGTCCTGGTCACCATCATGCCGGAGCACTCCGGTCGGCGCCGCACACCCTCATCTTCGATGAGCTACGGTAAACACCCTGCAACTTAAAAGAGCGAAGACTCCCGTCACAGCCAGTGGCGGGATTCTTCATTTGTCGTATAATCACATATATGGATACTGCATTCCTAGAACAATATTATGAAAAAGTAATCCTTCCCCTATATGAGCAGGACTCTATTAAAGTTGCTACCTGGAAAGACCATGGACAGGTTGGTCCAGATAATTGGGCGCACTACTTCGAGGATGCCAACGGGAAAGAGTACGTACTTCTTGCTGAAGACTATCCGGGAGGTATCTACTTAGACGACGATTTAACGCATGACGTTGTTCCGGTTCCTGGTAGCGAAAGTACCGCACTCCAAGTAACCTTCAACAACAAGTGGGTTCCGAACGTATCAGGATACTTTACGCTCTATAAAGAGCGAGATCGTACTTAATTGTGGCTATAACTTCCCCATCGTGGTGAGCCAAGGCATTATAGATAAAATAGAACTGTTAGTTCGGTTCTGATTTTTTATACCCCAGAGTAGATTAGTATCTCCATGTCGACAATCTCCTTGGTTATAGTTATAACTCACTCGTAGTGCTTTTATTTCGGTATATACTAACTATATGAAAGAACTCGAACAGGAAATCAAGGAATATCTAATTGAACGCAACTGGTATGGTCAAGAACCGGCAGACCTTGCCAAATCTATAATGATTGAAGGTGCTGAGTTGTTGGAGCTATTCCAATGGAAGAATTACTCTATCGAAGCTATTAACGCTGATGAAAAGCTCAAGACAAACCTCAAAAAAGAGCTTGCTGACGTACTTATCTATGCAATCGAACTGGGCATACATCTAGATATAGATATTTCAGAGGCAATTAAGCAGAAGCTCGAGCACAACCGCACGAAATACCCAGCGGAAGGCGTGGCTGATAAAGACACGGGCGCCGACTTTTATATGAAGCAGAAAATGAAATATCGTGAAGTCGGTGAGTAGGGTAGCGGGATGATCAAAACACGTCCACTATTCAATTAAAGGTGGCTATGAGTTTTAGGGATGGTTTTGAGTTTAGCACTATCTTCCCAAAGCTTATACTGGGTTAACACCAGGTGCAATCTCTATATTTATCAATAAGATAGGGTATTATTAATACTATGAAATCGGTAGGAATAATAGGCGGCCTAAGGCCAGAAACCACGGCAGAGTTTTACTTAGAGATTGTATTTGGCTGTCAGAAACTAGACCTTAATCAACGCTAAGGAAAATTATGTATAATCAAATTCTTATCGCCACGACTAATAAAAATAAAGTTACAAGAATAAAGAAACTCCTTTCAGAAGTTCCTTTAGAAATAGCAAGTCTAGACGATTTAAATATTAATGTCCCCGAGCCAGACGAAACTGCATTGAATTGTATGGGTATTGCTGCTCAAAAAGCTTTGGCATATTTAGATTATGTAGATGCATCGACAATTGTGCTTGCACAAGACGACACGATTTCTTTTGATGGCGTCGAGGAGGCCGATAATCCTGGTCCTGCGATAAAAGAACCTGTAAGGAATCGTTTTGGTGAATTTACAGATGAGAATGGACTTATGTACTATACTGATCTTGCCAAGAAGTATGGCGGTTCTATCTCTATGACCTTCTCTTATGGACATGCTGTCGCTTTTAAAGAAACGGGTGTTCGAAAATTCGTTTACGTGTATGCGGGCGAATCGAAACTTCAAAGTAAACTTGTTGATGTGCCGCACAAACCGGAAACGGTTCCAGGTTACTTTCTTGCTGCTATTATGCAACTTAACCTTGAGGGTGAATGGAAAAATTATACCGATCTTTCTGACCAAGAGCTCGTCGATGCTGATATAGATTTGAAAAATTCAATCCTCGCGCTTCTTAAAAATGCTGGAATAAATGTCAACCAGTGAGTGTGCCCTACTTTGCTATAATAATGCCATGTCAAACCTCCCAATCTTCATTACAGGTAACCAGAATAAGGCCGACTATCTCTCAAGGCAACTTGGTGTCGAATTAGAGCACCGCAAGGTTGACCTTCTCGAAATTCAATCCACTGATCTTCATGAGATAGTTGCGCATAAATTGCAGCAGGCGTATGAGATATGTCAGAAACCTGTGTTAGTTGAAGATGTGAGCCTTGTGTTTAATGCCCTAGGGGATCTACCTGGCCCGTATATTAAATGGTTTGTTGAACATGCTGGCGAGGAGGCTTGCTGCAAAATGCTCGATGGATTCAATGATCGGAGCGCTATTATATGATGCACGTTTGGCTACTACGATGGTGCCAAAATGGAGTTTTTCGATAGCGAATTGCCTGGTGAGATATCAATAGAACCAAAAGGGACGAATGGTTTCGGGTTCGATACCTTCTTTATTAACGAAGGCTATGCAATTACCCGCGCTGAGATGTCGCAAGAAGAGAACGAGCGTACGTACGCCGAGTATATGAAGCCCTTTAGTAAAGTCCGGGAGTTTGTTCGGGCTTTGGAATAATCAAATCAAGCTATAATAAGGTTAATGAAAAAAGTTGCAAAGCTTGTTATGATTGATCCTGATGGTAAGTATCTTCTTATGTATAGAAGCGACCACCCAACGTTTGGTACAGACCCAGATTTGCCCGGAGGGACGCTGGAAGACGGTGAAACAGTACTTAACACTATGATACGAGAAGTCAAGGAAGAGACCGGTGTGGATATTCACGCCGACTCCGTTCGTATGGTTTACTCAGGGGCTGACTATTCAAGCCACGGTACGCACTATGCGCTGTTTGTTAGTAACCTGAATTCGAGACCAACAATTAATATGAGCTGGGAGCATTCTGGGTTCGAATGGTTGAATAGCGATGATTTCCTTAAGAAAGCTATGGCCGCAAAGGACACGTATATGCGTATGGTTGCTGACGTACTAAAATGAAATTATTCATCACAAGGCACGGTCAAACGGAAGATAACCTCAACGGTATTACTATGGGGCAAAAGGATAGCCCGCTTACAGCGACAGGGATACGGCAAGCTAAGTATAAGGCTAGCCTGCTAAAGCGTAAACATCTGTATATAGCGCGAATATATTCGTCAGACATTGGCCGGTGCATGCAGACAGCGGCCATACTATCTGAAGAACTCGGCGTAGAGGAAGTTGTCTTTACGGAGGGGTTACGGGAGATTCATTTTGGTGTCTATGAAGGGTTACCGTATAGTGCTATCCCAGAAAGAAAAGGGGGATATATGCACGTAGCGTTTCCTGGGGGTGAATCGAACGAAACGATGTCTCGGCGAGTAATTGATGCGATAAATCGAATATACGCTGATAACAAATTGAGTAATGTTTTAATCGTGACCCATTCTGGGCCGCTCGCTGCGATTCTTGCAAGTTGCCATAACGAAAGCCTCGCAACTACTTTGGCGAATAAAGTCGATAACAAAAGCGTTATTGAGCTCTCTATTGAGCGGCCGCTCGGGTATCCACTTCTTTCTAAAGCCATATAGGAAAGGCAAAAGATTGAAGTTTGGCTAGCTACCAGATTACCTCGCGCGAGTAACCTATCGGGTTCGTTTTCACGCATGCTATAGTAATACCGTGGGCAAAGCACTAACGGTAACATCACTTCGAAGGTATAACGTTTTTGCGGGTTTTCTTCACCTGGCGCAGGGCGTCATGGTGCTTATATTGAGTAAGAGTTTTCTTCTTCCTGTCCGCTGCTGCGCATTTTAGCATTGCAACATTCTACAATCATCGCTATGTAGAGCAGCTTGCGAAGGGCATTAATAAAGCCCGTTGGGTAGAATACGCGATATCTGCCAGTGTTATGATGGTTGCTATTAGCCTACTCGTAGGCGTGTATGACTTCATGAGTCTCGTAATGATATTCAGTTTGGTCGCAATTATGAACCTGATGGGGCTGGTGATGGAGGTACACAACCAAACGACACGACGGACTAACTGGCTTAGCTATTGGATTGGCTGTTTTGCTGGCCTAGTTCCATGGGTTGTAATTGGCTTTTATATGTGGCTTGGGGCCGATCAAGGAAGTAAAGCGCCAGACTTTGTGTACTGGATTTTTGTTTCCATCTTCGTATTCTTTAACTGTTTTGCGGTGAACATGGTGCTGCAATACAAAAAAGTTGGGCCCTGGAAGAACTATTTGTATGGGGAGTTTATATACATTGTATTAAGTCTTGTAGCGAAGTCCCTGTTGGCCTGGCAGGTATTCGCCGGCACACTTCGTCCGTAACTTTGGTATACTGTACGTACAGATGTTATGAACGGTGTAACTTTTTTCTTAGTGTTGCTCTTAGGTGGTCTTGTTGTATTCCAAGTGCTACTTGCATTAGGTGCACCATTTGGTAAAGCTGCATGGGGTGGCCAGCATACTTCAGTGTTACCACGAAAACTTAGGGTTGCAAGTGCAATTTCTGTCGTGCTTTTATTGTGTATCATTTCTGTTGTCCTATCATTTACTGGCATCGTTACGCTGTACCCGAATGCTGTTGCATTGGGCATCCTATGGGTTAGCGCGGTCTACTTTGGAGTTGGGGTTGTTATGAACGCAATTTCACGTAGTCGGATTGAACGAGTGTGGTCGCCATACTCAGCCGTGATATGCATATTGATGATTAGCTTAATACTATAGGTTGCTTTACCAGTAAACCATAAGCGAGTATACTAGGCTCATCGACGTAAAGAGGCGGTAAATAAAATGCGACGTTCAAAGAAAATAGTAATAGGCGGGTTTATTGCGCTGTTTTCAGTAGCTGTTGTCGTGGCGGTAATCCTCCTTATCGTGTTTAATAGGCCGCAAGAAGCAATGCCTGTAGCGAGCGTTGAGACACCTGCCGCAGCTATAAATGCTATTGAAGAGGCGTCCGTTATATCCCCCGAAGGGTTTACTCGCAGTGTTCCCGCCGAAGGGACATATGGAACAACGCTTCAGCTAGCGTCGAAGCAGTATAGTGTTGAAGTGCCTTCAGAGGCAGCGGTAGTATACACAGCTGGTAATGATACGCAAGAAATGAATAGTGCCGCTGTACTACAGGCCTCGCAGGAAGTATTTATGAAGCACGGGTTTACCGCCAACGGCTCTGGCGAAAGTTGGGCTCAGTTTATTAACCAATCGGTGCTATGTAGGGTAGACGTGCAGGCCGAGGCTCGAGCAACAGCCAGTTTCGCCTGCGTTAGTACGAAGGCGGTTAACGATGAATACGCTGTTACCGAGGAGCTGCTAGGCTTGCAAACCATTCTTCCTGTTTCGGGAGTATCGGCGGTCCAGCTGCGCACACACGAGGCCGGCGGTGTTACCGGAGCGCTCGTAACTACCGTGTACGCTCCGGGAGACGATGAACCCTTGGTGGGGTATCAACTTTTTTACGCAAAACAGGACGGAAATGAGTGGCGCTATATTACCAGTAGTGAAGTTCAGGACACTACGGATGGAAAACCGGGGAGCACCGAAGCCCTTCGCGCGGAGCTTAATGATCCACAGTGGAATGGGGTGCTCCTTTATCTAGCAGGGGGTGAGGCGATATGATGAAGCAGGCGGGACGCGGCTTTACTCTTGTTGAGGTGATTATTGTAATTGTCGTTATTGCAGTTCTCGCTGCTATAACCACCCTGGGGCTTACTCAGGTGCAGCAGCAAGCACGAGATGCAACTCGTGACACGGATGCTATTTCGCTTGCCGAGGCGCTCGAGAAATATTACGACGAAAATGGGGAATATCCAAGTTGTGCAATGATGACCGCGAGTGCAGGAAGTGTAAGCTCTCTACTTTCTGTTGATGTATCGATATTGCAGGCACCACTTTCTGATGATGAGAATTCATACATCTGCGAGGCCTTGGCGTCGGGAGGTGGTGAGGATGAGTTTGCTTATGTTGGTGATGGGTCGACAAGCTGTGAAACTGGCTCTTCGTGTCTTGAATGGGAGATACAATACCGCACCGAGGGTGGGGAGATAAAAACCATTAACAGCCGTCGTACGGCAAGTTTAGTTACTTCGGGGGCTCCTGGTGTATCGTTGACGGTCGTTTCGAATACACAAATTAACATCGCCTGGACGGCAGTTTCGAACGCTGTTTCATATCGAGTTGAGCGAAGTACGAACGCGAGTATGTCGGGGGCGGTAAGTCAATCGGTAAGTGGCACAAGTATGGCGGCTACAGGGTTAAATGCTGGAGAGCGGTATTATGTGCGGGTTACCCCGCAGCTTGCTACACAGGCTGGTCAAGCGTCTGATATCACAAACGCAGTAACAACTATCAGTGCGCCAAGCGGCACGCTAGCTGTTGCTGCTTCGTTACAAACAAGTAATACGCAGGCGCAAGGTGTTGCGTCTGGGGCTTCTTGTTCAAATGGAACGACAATAAGGTATGCGCTAGGCTCGCAGGGCCGTAATACGAACTCCTCTGTATCGATTAGTTATGGGTCTTGGAGTACAAATAATACCCGTACAGTGTCTGCGTCACAGGGGTATAACTACACTTTCCAGGCAAAAGCGCGCTGTCAGGGGTCTGACGCAACAAGTAGCGAGACGACGAGCACAACGGCATCGGTAACACGACCAATAGATAAGCCAGCTATGCCTAATTATACGGGCGATACAAGCTTCCGAGCGGGCTATCGCTATAATATGACCTATAATTCGTATTGTCCGTCGGGGACGTGGGTAGATGGGTATATCTATATCTATAACTATGGTATGTCTGGATCGGCGTACTATCCCGGCTCGTCAACTGGTGGTGCAGTGAATACGCCATGGGGACGCTTCTACACCGCACCCCTTATTGAGTGGTGGTACCTTGGGTTTGCCGCCGGACAGGTGTGGGAGGATGTAGATTACTACGCGTTTTATAGCTGTAAAACCGATTTTACAGGGTCTTCTCATTCCGACCATAGGCACACCTACGTTACCGTGGAATGCGAGTCGGCTCGCCGTAATTACAGCGCAAACCCACGATGTGACTACTACGGGCAATCGGGAAGCTCGCTTCCCTGGGGCCCATAGGGTTTGACGATATTTCCCCAATATCACCCCTATAGCGTATACTAGTACGGTGAACAAAGATGTAGCCGCTATTATTCAGAGTATATTTAATGTAGAAGTTGAGCCGGAAGTAACACGTCCCGACCCAAGGTTTGGCGATCTTTCAACAAACGTCGCATTGCAGTTAGCTGGCCAATTACAAGAAGCCCCTCGTGCTATTGCCGAAAAAATTGCCGATACTTTGCGAGCCACAGGTAACTATAAAGAGGTATCGATTGCCGGTCCCGGCTTTATCAATGTCTTCATAAAAGACGAGGCGCTCCTTGCCTATATTGGCAAAGCCCCCGAGCAGTATTTTGCGGGTAAAAACCTTGTATTTGAATATAGCTGCCCTAATGCGTTTAAAGAACTTCATACCGGGCATTTATACCAAACAATCTTTGGTGATATTACCGCTCGCCTTATGGAGCTTGGTGGTGCAACACTGCAGCGCACAAGCTTTGGTGGTGACGTGGGGCTACACGTGGCGAAGTGCCTTTGGGGCATGGTTGCGGAGTTAGGTGGTGCACACCCAGAAAAGCTTGCCGAAGTGGATAGTGATCCGTTTGCCCGCGCACGCTGGATTAGCACCTGTTATGTAAAAGGCGCCAGCGCTTACGAGGCTTCTGTGGAAACGAAAGCTGAAATAGATGAACTGAATAAAACGGTATATGGGTTTCACAGTACTGATGATACTACGTCTGACCTTGCAAAAATGTATTGGGAAACACGCCAGTGGAGCTATGATTATTTTGATGCCTTCTATGCCCTTATTGAAGTAACCCCCATGCGCTACTATGCAGAAAGCCAAACAGCGGTGGTAGGCATGGAGGTGGTAAAAGAGCAGCTTGAAAAAGGTACATTAAAAGAGTCTGACGGTGCAGTGGTGTTTGAGGGCGACGAGTCAAAGCACTTGCATACTCGTGTATTTGTCACATCAAAAGGTCTGCCGACGTATGAAACAAAAGACATTGGCGTAATTTGGCTTGAAAAACAAGACTACAACTTTGACCATCGCTACCTGCTAACGGGTAACGATCAAACAGAATATATGCGGGTAGTGTTCGCTGCGGCCGAAACCTTCCGCCCAGAACTTACTGGCACGATGACCCACTTTACCAACGGTACGGTCCGCTTTGCTGATGGCCAAAAAATGAGCTCACGCCTAGGAAACGTTACCCGTGATATTGATGTACTTGAAATTGTGCGCGAAAAAGTTGCTGAACTTGTTGAAAACCCAGAGCTTATTGAACCTATTTCGCTTGGCGCTATTAAGTACGCTTTCGCACGGTATAGTCTTGGCGGCGATATCGCCTTTGATATTGAAGAGACAGTAAGCCTTACGGGTAATTCCGGGCCGTATCTACAGTACGCCCATGCCCGTGCTCGCCGCGTTATTGAAAAACTTGGCTACACTCCAGACATGCCCACTGAAATTTTCGAAGAAGACCGAACGCTTATTAAAAAATTAGGTGAATATAGTGAAGTGGTTTCGTTGTCAATAAAGCAACTCCAGCCTCATCATATAGGTAACTATTTGTTTGAACTATCACAAGAGTTCAATCGCTACTATGAAAAAAACCGCGTTGTCGGTGACAAGCGCGAAGCGCATCGTGCGGGGCTTGTGAGGCAGTATGCCGATACGCTTAAGAATGGGCTTGGGATTTTAGGAATTCAGGCGCCGGACTCTGTGTAGGGGTTGACATCAATACTTTACTTTGGTAAAGTATTGGCATGGAAGACGTCATGGATATTTGGCAGAAAAAACTCCCGAGTCAACTATTGGCTGCTATTAACGCTGGTAGCGGGTCGGGTAATCTTGCATTATTTTTACGGGATATCCTAACAGAAAAGGAAATTACCGAAATAGCGGCTCGACTTGAGGCGGCTCGCCTTCTTGATAGTGGCGCCTCTTACGATGCGGTACGGGCGGCGACGGCATTAAGCACCCGTACAATTGCGCGTATTAGCTTGTGGAAAAAGCAAGGTGCAGGGGGGTATGCTGCTGTTCTTGCACAATTACCAATTAGTAACACTCATCATTCACATATATCGCCAGCACCTGCTGAGTAGGGTATATATGCTTCTACAACAAAAGCCAGCAGGTCGCTGGCTTTTTACGTTACTTAATTAAATATATAGGAGAATATGATGGAGAAGCCGTATGTTATATCAGCTGAGCTTGATAGTGCTACCGCGGAGTACATAAATAAGAAAAACTTAGAGAACGCACGCGAATCACTTGATGCGGATTTACGAGCGATGGGTAAGACCACACAGTGGGTGAGCTCGACGGATATGCGAAGAGCTATAGCGAAAAGTATAGATACACGCCTACCTGTAGTGTCGCTAGAAGAGTCGTATGTTGACGCCCCGGATACGCGCTTGGGTATATCACGTGGTGTTGACAGTTCACTGCGTGACATTGGGTATATCTCACGATCCAGTAGCTACGCTCCGCTAGCGAGTCAGATCGATCAAGTGGCGCGTTTAGGGAATGAGATACAAGTGGTTGACGACGTTGTCTTTAGTGGCGAGATGCTCGAATGGTTATCTATGGAGCTAAGAAAGCGACAGGTTACTATTGGCAGGGTAGTGTGTGGTATAGCTATACAAGAAGGTATTAATAAACTCGAAGAGCTTTCTATACCAGTGCAAGCCGGTGTTGTATACGATGATGTTGATGACGAAATTTGTGAACGTGATTTATTCATTGCCAAGGGATCTGGCCGCAAAGTTAAGGGCACTGGTGCAAGCGCGCTGTACTTTGATCGAATATACGGCCGGCCAACTACATGGGCCTCGATCCCAGCCAAGGACGAAGGGTGGTTTTGTGTAAACAGTTTAGAGCGTTCTTTAACATTGCTTGACCCAAGCGTCGCGCTGTCGCGGGTAGGTAGCTTTTTGGGCTATAGCTCAGATGATTCTACGCAACAGGCTATACAGAAGAGATTAGATCAACTTCAGGAAAGAGGAGAAGTATAATGAGAAAATTTCAGATTGGCGTTATGGGTTCAGCGGCTGATTTACGCTATGCGAAAGCGGTTGAAGAAGCTGCCTACGCTTTAGGAAGAGAAGTCGCTAAAAATGATGCCATCTTATTTTTTGGCGCTGAAAAAGATAGCGATTCGCTCTCTACCGCTGCGTGTAGAGGGGCGAAGGATGTCGGCGGACTAACTGTCGGCATCACGTATGGTAAGGGTAAGGATGTGTGGGAGAAGGACGCGGATATTATTATTCCGTGCGGACTAGAACGGGGTGGTGGTCGTGAGACAGTATTAGTAACAGGCTGCGACGTAATTATTGCAATAAGTGGCGGCTCTGGTACATTGACTGAACTTGCCATTGCGTATCAAGCAGATATCCCGATGGTTGCGCTAAAGGGGTATGGGGGATGGGCGGATACACTAGCTGGTGAGTATATTGATGCCCGAAAACGCCGCAAAGTTATTTCGACTGCGTCACCAGAAGACGCAGTCAAAGCTGCTTTAGAGGCCGCTGTAGAATATAGAGAAAAGTACGCTTAAGGGGTAAACTATGCTATCATAACAGAGATACAAACAGGTGAGACCACCGAAGAGCGGAAAGGACAAGCTATGACGCTTTCAGAGGAACTGGCGTGGCGCGGGTTTATAAACCAGTACACATTTTCTGATATTACTGACATTGATACCGAGTCTCGCACGTTTTATTGGGGGGTGGATCCAAGCGGCCCAAGTATGACTATTGGTCACTTAGCGCCTGCGATGATGATTCGTCACCTAATGAATCATGGGTACAAGGCGATTCTTTTGGTCGGTGGCGCAACCGGCATGATTGGTGACCCGGATGGGAAGAAACAAGAACGCGATTTACTTACTCTAGAACAAATTGAAAAAAACAAAGCAGCCATTGTTGAACAATATACGCGTGTTTTTGCTGGTAAGGATTTTGAAGTAGTAGATAACTACGACTGGTTTAAAGATATGGGGTACCTACAGTTCCTTCGCGAAGTGGGCAAAAAAACCTCGATGACACAGCTGCTGGATCGCGAGTTTATTAAAAACCGTATTGGCGAGGGCGGCGATGGTATTAGCTACGCCGAGTTTAGCTACAACCTTATTCAAGGCTACGACTTTTTGCATTTATACCGCGAAAAAGGCGCCACACTACAAGTTGCCGGCGCTGACCAGTGGGGTAATTCAGTCACGGGTGTGCAGCTTATTAAGCGCATTGAGGGCGGCGAGGCGCATGTTCTTACGACGCCACTTATTATTAATAAGGCCACCGGTGTGAAGTTTGGTAAGTCAGAAGGTGGGGCGGTATGGCTTGACCCTACGCTTACAACACCATATCGTTTTTACCAGTTCTGGCTGAATGTTGATGATGAGTTTGCGAAAGACTTACTGCCCATTTACACCCTGCTTGATAAAGAAACGGTTACTGAACTTATTGCCGAGCATGATGCCGCACCGTATAAGCGGGTACTCCAACGCCGCTTAGCTGATGAAGTAACTCGGTTGGTGCATGGTGAAGAGCGGCTCCAGTCGGTACTGTCTACCATGAAGGTATTGTTTGAAGATGGATCACTCGATGAACTACTTGAGGGCGGTCTGGAAGACTTAGCCGCTGAAATTCCAGTTGTTGACGGAAATACAACGATAGTTGAAGCGCTTGTTGCAGCAGGCATTGTAAAAGGCACCGGCGAAGCACGGCGGCTTATCTTGGGCGGGGGTGTTAAAAGTAACGGGCAAAAAGTAACAGACGAAGCAGCTACCGCGCCTTCTCGCACGCTTATTAAGGTAGGCAAGAATAAATTTGTACTGGTAAATTAGCACTCTTGACACGAGAGTGCTAACTATCCTATACTAGATACAGAAGCTTTTAGGCTTCTTCTGGAAACCATTAGTAAGTAATGACGAAAGGAGAAAAATATGAGCAATCTTGTACGATGGGATCCGTTTGCAGAACTCTCTGCACTCCAAAAGCAATTTTTCGGTGATGATTGGATGTCGCCTGTTAAAGGAGTGAATATCCCCACCACCGATGTATACACGAAGGATAACGAGCTGGTAGTCGAAGCGCACCTGCCTAATTTCGACCAAAAGGACGTTGATATTCGGGTAGAGAACAACGCCCTCGTTGTGAGCGCCGAGCGACACGAAAAGGAAGAGGATAAGGATAAAAAGTACGTGGTACGCGAAAGTTCAAGTAGCTTCTACCGCCGCGTCGCCTTACCTGAGCGAGCAGACGCAGACGCCATTGAGGCGCATCTTGATGACGGCGTGCTGACGGTACGTGTGCCCCTAACGCCACTCCCAGAGCCAAAGAAAATTGCTATTGCTTCAAAAGCAAAGAAGTAACAACTGGTAAACCTGTACCAACACCCAGTACTTTCACTGGGTGTTAGTTATTTTTTAGCTTCGGTATGTACTACAATTTGTGGAAAGGCGATTTCGATGCCGGCTTTCTTAAATGCTTTGAGGATTTGGCGACGGTACTCACCAGCGATATCCCACTGACGTGCTGGGGCAACTTTACCAAGAGCGCGCACGATAACTGCCGAGTCGGCAAAGTTGTCTACCCTTAAGAAAGTGATGGTCTCTTTGAAGTCTTTCGCGTAGCGCTCATCTTCGGCAACCTGTACCCCCACGGCATTCATCACCTTCTCAACCTCATCAATATCGCTATCGTAGCCGACACCAATATCAATAACAATACTTGAATATTTAAAGGTTCGGTTTGTGACTATACTTGCCTCGCCGTTGCGAATAATATTTAGCGTACCATCGAGGTCGCGGAGTTTAGTAATACGTAGCGTAATATCCTCGACCACCCCCGAGGTTTGTTGACTGACCCCGCCACCGTTTAAGGTAACAATATCGCCCACACGGTATTGGCCCTCAAGTAAAATAAACACACCCGCCAGGTAGTCGCGAATAGTTGCTTGGGCACCTAGCCCAATAATAATGCCCAAGAACCCAGCCCCGGCGGCAATTTGCGCGACGTCAAAGTTAAGAATAGACAAGATCATTGCTGAGGCGACAAGCCATATAAGTACCGATGCCATGGTTTGAAAAAGGCGAGCTACGGTTTGTTCCTGCTTCTTGCGGTCAGCAGCAACCTCAAAGCGGTGTTTCAGCATTATGCGGTGGACGAGCACTTTAAAAAAGCGCCCGGCGAAATGGTTAAGAAGATAGGCCACTACAATTACGATAACAACTTGCACCAGTGGGTTTGAGAAGAAAGCGTTCCAGGTCATAGTACTTATGGTAGCAGAAATAGAAAATAATCCCACCAAGCCCACGTATATACGTTGTAATTACAACAATTTGCAAAAAAGTGTAAAAAGCGCATACTGTAAGCATGTGCGGCATCGTAGGATACATTGGAACAAAAAATGCGCAGAGCATCTTGCTTACCGGTTTAAAGCGTCTTGAATATCGCGGATATGATAGCGCGGGCGTAGTAACGCTAACAAGCAACGGAAAGCCAACTCTTCTACGTGCAGTGGGAAAAGTGGCAGCGCTTGAAACGAAAATTGCGACACATAGTACTAGCGACACATGGGGTATTGGTCACACGCGTTGGGCAACGCATGGTGGGCCAAGTAAAGCGAACGCGCACCCCCACCAGGTTGGCGATATCTACGTTGTCCATAATGGTATTATTGAAAACTACCAAGATCTTAAAGTAATGTTAAAGCGTCATGATTACGACTTTAAAAGCGATACCGATACCGAAGTACTCGCGGCGCTTATTGACTTTATCTATAAAGACCTAGAGCCTACGGAGCTCCTCCGTGCTGTGGCTGACGCACTTAAAATGGTAGCAGGTGCGTATGGCCTTGCGGTAGTAAGTAGTCGGCTACCCGGTGAAGTGGTAGTGGCGCGCAAGGGGAGCCCGCTGATTTTAGGGGTAGGGAAGGGTGAGACGTTTATCGCCAGCGATGCATCGGCGCTTGTGGGACATACTGACAAGGTTATTTATATGCACGATGGTGAGATTGGTCGCTGTACCCGCGAGGGTGTTGAATTGTATGATATTGAAGTGCAGCCCCTTACGGTAACCACTGAAGAACTTTCACTTGACTTAGAAGCGATTCAGAAGAAGGGGTACGACCATTTCCTATTGAAAGAGATCCACGACCAGCCGGAAAGCCTGCGTGCAACGTTAAGTGGACGTATTACTGCAGACAAAAAGCAGGCGCACCTTGGCGGCCTAAACATGACAAATGAAGAACTAAGCGCAGTTCGCCATGTAGTTATTGTAGGGTGTGGAACCAGCTACTATGCAGGCACTCTTGCCGCATATATTATTGAACAGTTTCTTGATGATGTTACCTTTAGTATCGAGATAGCCAGTGAACTTCGCTACAGGTCGTTTTATATCCCCGAGGATTCAGTAGCACTTATTGTGAGCCAAAGTGGTGAGACAGCGGATACGCTTGCGTGTCTTCAAGAGCTTAAGCGCCGCGGTGTGCGTACGCTTGGTGTAGTGAATAGTGTGGGCTCTTCGATAGCTCGCGAGGTGGACGGAGGTATGTATTTGCACGCAGGTGCAGAAATAAGCGTTGCCAGTACAAAAGCCTTTACCTCGCAAGTTGCGGCTATGGTATTGTTTGGCCTAACGGTCGCAGGTGCGAAGGGTGTTGGGCAGAAGGTGTTATCTGAGTATCTTGAAGAGTTAGCGGCGCTCCCAGATGAATTAGAGAAAACAATCACCCACCTCGAGCCAGTGGTGAAAAAGCTTGCAAAAAAGTATACACACTATGACAGGGCGTTGTACTGTGGTCGCGACACGGCGTATCCGGTTGCGCTTGAGGGAGCGCTAAAACTCAAAGAGGTTGCCTACGTACAAGCCGAGGCACATGCTGCCGGCGAGCTAAAGCACGGATCAATCGCACTTGTAGACGACAATGTATTCGAGATGTTTTATTTGCAAGACAACTGGCTGTATCATA
>DODJ01000016.1 GCA_003545655.1 Candidatus Saccharimonadota bacterium | reverse complement strand
TGCGTTTAGCATGTTTATTCTTTTCTACGCTCAGTCCTTCATCGTTATCATTGTGCTCTTGCATTATGCTAATTAGTATAACAAGTTTGGTTAGTGTCGAGAAGAACAAAAAGCGTTCAAAGCAAATAAATGTTCCTTAACTCTTTAGAGGTTGTAGATAATAATACACTATGTTCTGAATACATCGAGTGATATACTATGAGTATATGATTACAGAAACAAAACCAATGACTACTTCGCATAGTGCACTTGCTCGCTTCGGCCATGCTCTGTCCGATCCGACTCGCGTTCAAATACTTACTCTTTTAAGTGAAAAACCCTACTATCCGGCTGATATGGCTGAGACACTCGAAGTCACCAGGCAATCGATCTCGAACCATCTTGCCTGCTTACGAGGGTGCGGGCTTGTTGTGACAGCGGCAGACGGTCGCCGATCGCAGTACAAACTGGCTGATGAGCGCATTAAGCATGCACTGAAAGACCTACAAGCCGTCGTTCTCCGTGTTGATCCGAGGCATGATATATGAGCGCCGATCATGAAGAGGAAGGGCACGGTCGTTGGGCGAAAATCCTCACATTTATAGCGGGTATTGGTTTTGTTGCTGGAATCATACTTGCAATCTTACAAAGTGACATTTCAGAGATAGTATTCTTGATTTCGCTCGCCGCAGGTGGTGTGCCGGTGGCTATCTCCGCAGTAAAGAGCCTCTTTAAGCGTAAACTTGCCATTAGTCTTCTCGTTACGATTGCAGCTCTGGGTGCACTCTACCTGGGTCAGATTGCTGAAGCTGCGGCCGTGATGTTCTTCTTTGCGCTTGCTGAGGCTTTTGAAGAGTTTGGAGAATCACGTTCACGAAGAGCAGTTGCTGCGTTAATTGAAAAATCTCCCAAAAAAGCACGCCTCAAGAATGGCCAAGAAGTTGACGTTGATAAGGTTGAGATTAACGACATTATAGAGATTCGTCCGGGTGATATGGTGCCATTGGATGGTGTGGTCGTGAGCGGTGAATCGTCAATCGACGAAGCAACTATTACGGGCGAGAGCGTTCCTAAGGAAAAATATAAAGACGAACTCGTGTACGCAGGAACCGTCAATCAGAGTGGCTACCTTGAGATACGAGTATCGAAGATTGCTGCCAATAGCACCTTGAGCAAGATCGTTAAGCTCATCGAGGGTGCCCAGAAATCACGACCGGAAATGCAGCAGTTTCTTGATAAGTTTGCGAGTTACTATATCCCCATAGCCCTTATTCTTGCTGTACTCGTTGCTGTTGTCCCTCCGCTGTTCTTTGGCCAACCTTTTGCCGAGTGGTTCACTAGAGCGTTGATCCTTCTCGTTTTGGCTTGCCCCGATGCGCTTGTTGTATCTGCACCTGTTGCGGTCGCCGCGGCCATAGGTGGTGCTTCTCGACGCGGCGTCATCGTTAAAGGCGGACGCTTCCTCGAAGTGTTGAGCAAGACAAAAGCCATCGCTTTCGATAAAACGAAAACGCTCACTGTGGGAACTCCCGTGGTGGCTGAGGTTATTACTTTCAATGGCGCATCGAAAGAAGACGTGCTCGCTGATGCAGCAGGTCTAGAGAAATTCTCATCCCATCCGCTAGCGGCCGCTATTGAAGCATACGCAAAAAGTGAAGGCGTTGAACCCCATGCTATGGATAAGTACAAAAACGTCGCAGGGCGTGGAGGCATCGCCAACTGCCTTGTCTGCGATGGTAAAGATCACGCGATCGGTAACCTCGAACATATAGGCAGTAGCGCGAAAGCAAGCAAAGAAGTTATTAAAGAAGTTGAGCGTCTTGAATCACAAGGGATGACATCAATCCTCGTGAGCGAGGGAAAGGTTGTCATTGGTCTGATTGGTGTCACCGATGAGCTACGTCCTGAATCAAAGGGTGTCATCGCGGCGCTGAAGCGCCTCAAAGTTACTCCTGTTATGTTGACCGGTGACAATAAGCTTGCTGCGAAGTACGTTGCTGATCAGGTAGGAATCAAAGATGTCTACGGTGCGCTTCTTCCCGAAGAAAAAGCTGGGCTGATCGAAAAGCTTCAGAAAAAATATGGAAAAGTTGCAATGGTTGGTGATGGCGTCAATGATGCCCCGAGCCTTGCGAGAGCAGACGTCGGTATAGCAATGGGTGGCGGTGGTTCGGATATTGCGATCGAAACGGCCGATGTGACCCTCATGAATGATGCGATCGGTACAATTCCCTATCTTATGGATGTCGGACAGCAGACGTTTAGGGTTGTCCGCCAGAACGTCTACGGTTCGTTGATTGTTAAAGGAGTCATATTAGTAGCTGGTGCATTAGGACTCGCCAGTCTGAGTGTTGCGGTGGCGGTTGACGCTGCTATGGCAATTCTCGTTGTGGTGAATGGTTTGCGATTGTTTGGGGCTGGTGTAAAGACGTTTAAACAAATTAAAGCATAGGCTCAAAAGCTTCATCCTCGAACTAATCGGTCAAATGTCGCGATAGTCTTAATCGATTACCTGGGCTAAACGAAAAATTCTCAAAAAAAGTATTTTCGAACTCTCAACTAAGCGTCAATCGACTATTGCTAGAAAACATACGAGTTGATGGCTTGTTGCAATGATAATTCTACTTGGCAGGGGCACGCATAAGCGACTGTTTATAGTAGCCTATACGTTCATCTTTATACTTTGCCATACGAGGCCGTTACTATCAGTGTACGGTGATCCGTCTTTTTTAAAACCCAACGATTGGTTTAAATTGGCAACAATAGCGTTGTTGGCGAGGTGACGAGAATAAATAGTATCTATATGCAAAGTGTTCTTCATGTAGTTAATGGCCGTTTGCATGACAGACTTGCCGATACCTTTGCCACGGTAGTCGGGATTACCAATCATGATATGAATGCTTGGTGGTTGCACGTTGTGATGCTCCTGGAGTTCAATCCAAACGACGCCAATCGTCTTGTGGTCGACGATAATCATCCTGGTTATTTGTTTGCGTTGCTCCTCAAGCTCGATAAAGTCATGCAGAATAGCCGTTTCACTCTCGATCGTGGACAGTTCAATCTCATGCTCGGCATTTCCCATGCTTAGTAAGGTAGCATGGCCTTCCGGGCGTTGAAACCAGCTAAGTGCGAAAGGCACATCCCGATCTATGTCAGGAGGGAGAAGAAGGATTGTAGGATCATCGGTACGCATAGAAAGGCTCCTTATTTATTGAGTAGTGTAGCTGTGGTTTGTTCGAGGAGATCGAGTCCCTCGGTGAGCACCGCTTCACTAATGTTTAACGCGGGAATTAATTTGATGACTTCATCACGGGCGCCTGCCGTTTCAATGATGAGTCCTGCCTCAAAGCAGCGGCGCGTAATAACTTTTGCCGTCTCGGTGTCACGGCAGGCTAGTCCGTGGATGAACCCCCTACCTCTGGCCTCGGTAAATGCATCTGGGTAAGCGTCATTTATACGTGTTAGTCGCTCTCGGATGAGCATTTCCTTATCGATACGTATACACAACACATCCGCTGGCCGCATTTGCTTGACTTGAAGGTAGTACTACTAAGCCAGCCACGATAGCAATTGCTTCAAAAATTAACTTAAATGATATCTTTTTCATATAATCTCCTTGGTAAATTTGCTGCAAATTATCCAACCCTTTTAACCTACTTTAAGCTATTTATTGAAAATTGTTAATGAATGTAGTCATTCTTATGTAACCAGTGAAACACTTTTCTACTAAGCTCAGAAAAATATTTCTCACTCGAGGTTGTATCTAGATACGCCAATTCTACTACCTCGTTAGCTGGCATTGGCTCCGATACAAGACTGGCGGTATAAAGCTTTAAAACAATATTAGTATTCGGCTTGTCATGGGCTGCCGCAGTAAATTCTCTAAGAAACCGTAATGACCCTGGAGTGATCTCTGTCGAGGCTTCCTCACGAACTTCTCTTACAACACATTCTTCATCACTTTCGCTTGCCTCAACCTTTCCTCCAAGCGTATAAAAGATTTCAGCGTTACGACCACTTCTTGCCATTAATATTTTTTCCTTAAAAACAGCCAGTCCGACCTTCTGTATCTGATTAATTCCCA
>DODJ01000036.1 GCA_003545655.1 Candidatus Saccharimonadota bacterium | reverse complement strand
TCCGATGCGGTAATAGTAATATCACCCGTAATGCCGTTTACGGTGGAAACACCCGTCGCACCACCACCACCTCCGCCACTGGTAAGACACGTAGGACAGGTGAGGTTTCCGTTTGAATCAAGCACCAATGGCCCTGTTGCTGAAATAGCAATTGTACCGCTAGCGTTTGGAATAGTGATGGTTTTATTAGCGCCCGACGGTGTCGCAAACGTAAGCGTGTTTGTGGTTGTGTCGTCAGTAGCTGTAATGGCAGTAGTCGAGCCTTGCAGCGTAAGCGATTGTGTTACCGCACCAATCACCGCTGCGGCAGTTGGAGTAATAGTATTTACGCTCAACGCCCCAGCAATAGATACTGTTGAGCCATTATCGGTAATGATAGAGTCGCCTATCGCCGAACCTGACACAAAGCGAGAAAGCCGCCCTACCGTACCACCTTCGGTAGTAACGCCACCGCCCACACCGACACAGTTTCCGGCTGTCGTACATACATCGTACGTACCAGCGGCCGCGGTTTGCAGGGTATAGATTACATCTGCTGATGGATCGGCAAATACAAGTTGCGTGCTATTTACCCCGTTATCACGCGCCAATACCATAGCCGCTCCCTGTAAGCTTACCGTACCGCTTGTTGCCGAAATAGTAAGATCTGCCGATGAAGCAAGGTCAGTAACTGAACCGAGTGAAGTAATATCGGTATTCACACCACTTGCTGCCGCACCAAGGTTGGCGCGCGCACCAACAGCAGTAGTAGCACCCGTACCCCCATTATTTACGTTAAGCGGGGCGGTTAAGTTAATACTTGCAAAGGTTGGGGTGGCACCCGTACCGATATCTTGCACCGTGTTTACTGCACCACTCGCTACCGTAAAGTTAGCAGCATCGAACGATGCAAGCCCCTTGCGCACATTCGTAGCATCGCGTAGCGTGATGGTAGTACCGCTACTCGAAATACTGTTTGGATCAGCGGCATTAAGGGTGATTGCACCAGTAAGGCTATTTAGACTGTTTACCCCGGTGGCCCCAGGACAGGTTACAAAACTAAGCGACCCGTCGCCAGCCGAAACAAGACACTGATTCGCGTCTGTAGCAGCTACGGTCAATAGGCCTGACGCACCATTACCAACCACCACACCATTCAGCGTGAAGCTTGAACGCCCCGTACCCCCACTACTTACCGCAAGCGGGCTTGAAAGCGATAGGCCTGCAAAGGTTGGTGTTGCGTCTATAGTAATATCCTGAACAGTATTCACTGCACCATTCGTAACGGTGAAGTTAGTAGTGTTAAATGAGGCCAGACCTTTAACGGTATCTGAAGCATCTTGAATAGTTACCGTAGTACCCGAAGATAGTACACTTGCAGCGCTTACCCCACGTACCGTCAATGCGCCTACAAGGCCGTTCACGCTTACTACCCCTGTTGAACCAGGACAGGTCGCAAAGGAAAGGTACCCACCGCTTCCAGAAATAAGACACTGGCCTTCCGCAGAAGCCCCCACCGTTGTAACCGCAGATGCGCCTTGCCCAACAAGCACTCCGTTTGCTGCGAAGTTTGTCGCTCCAGTACCCCCATTGGCAACCCCTAAGGCAGTCGTCAACGAAAGCCCTTCAAAGGTTGGGCTTGCTGTCGTACCGATGTTCTGCACCGTATTTACTGCACCGTCAAGCACGCTAAAGTTACTTCCATTAAATGACGCGAGACCTTTTGTAGTGTACGATGCATCTTTAATAGTAATTACGCCGCTGGCTGTATCAATGCTCGTTGGGTCTACAGCGGTAACTGACACCGCGCCCGATTGGCCGTTTAAGGTATTTACCACCTCAGCCCCTGGACACGTAACAAACGATAGCACCCCACCAACTCCCGAAGCAAGACATTGACCAGCTACGGTTGTACTGAGAGTAGATAGCGCATTTGTACCATTTCCTATAAGAAGACTGTTAGCAGATATTGTGCTAAGTCCGGTACCACCGCTTGCTACATCTAGCGCACTGGTTAAGGTAAGACCAGCGAAGGTTGGCGTAGCGCCCGTGTTAATATCCTGAATAGTATTTACTACCCCATTTGTCACTGTGAGATTTTCCTCGTTAAATGCCGCAAGCCCCTTAATTACCTCGCTTGCATCATTAATAGTGATCGTACTTCCCACCTGCGAAAGGCTTGAAGCCGTTACAACGCCGAGTGTTAGCCCCCCGGTAAGCCCGTTAAGACTTGTTACGCCCGTGGCACCTGGACAGGTAGAGAAGCTAAGACTACCTCCGGTACCCGACACTAGACAAAGGCCGGCAGTAGTTGTACTTACAGAAGTAAGCGCCCCTGTTCCTTGCCCCAAAAGCACCCCATTTGTCGCAAAAGAGGTTCGCCCCGTACCACCATTAGCAACGCTAAGCGCAGACGTTAGGGTAAGGCCCGCAAAAGTTGGCGCCGCACCGATATTAATATCCTGTACAGTGTTTACACTTCCATTCAGGACTGCGAAGTTAGTGCCGTTAAATGACGCAAGACCTTTTACGCTTGCTGATGCGTCCCTAATAATAATTGACGCACCCGTAGAATCAATACTTGTTGGATCAAGACCGGCAATTGTAACTGCGCCTGTTTTACTATTAAGGCTTGTCACTCCACCAGCACCCGGACATGATGAAAAGCTTAGCTCACCCAAAGCGCTAGAAACAAGACATTGGTTTGGCGCTGAGGATGTCAGCGCTGTTACCGCAGATGTACCATTCCCAATAAGTACCCCATTTTGCGTTAAGCTTGTTGTGCCCGTACCCCCCTGAGCAACCGAGAGTGCTGTAGTAAGCCCCGATAATGAAGTAATATCGCTGTTTGCCCCACTTGCCGCTGCACCAAGGTTGGTACGAGCGCCACCCGGTGTAACAGCACCTGTACCACCATTGGCAATTGAAAGTGCATTTGTAAGTGTTAGGCCAGCAAAAGTTGGCGATGAAGTTGTCGCAATGTTTTGTGGCAACGAAAGTGTAAGTGTACCACTACCGGTAACATTTATTTGGTTGGCTGTACCCACTAAATTGTTTACAGATGTTGTAGCTACAAGCTGTCCGGCGCTTACCGACAAGCCCGCTCCTAGCCCAATAGTACCTGTTAAGCCGGCAATGGAATTTACTAAACTTGGCACACCCGTTACTTGGCTAAAGTTAATACTTCCATTAATAATGGTACCCGTTTGATCAACGACAAATTTATTACTCGCACTCGTGCCGGTAGATAGCTGTATAAGGTTTCCCGCACCCGTTTTGTTAAATGCGATCGAGGCATTATCACTAGAATCCTCCTGCGCAACAAGTGGCGCTAACGCGACCGTGCCCCCTGCACCCGAGCCCGCATAACTAATGGTATATACCCCACCGCCTGTATTCGAGACAATGAGGTCAGCGCTGTTAGAAATAATCTGAGTAATTCCTGTGTTCACTAATGTACCGCCGCTTACCGAAAGCCCATTTCCGACAGCAAGTGCGCCCGATTCACCCCCAAGGCTTGTCACTCCCGTGTTTGTGATAGTAGTTCCCGAAACCGATATACCGTTTGCACCAACAAACTGCACATTGCCCGCACGACCCTGGACAGTAAGCACTCCACTGTTACTAATAGTTGTACCTGAAATGGTAATACCCGAAGTGCCCGTGAGCACTACATTTCCTGATTGTCCTTGGAGTGTCACTACAGCCTCGGGCTGCGTAAGTAGCTGCGCTGTGTCTGCCTGTAGCTGGGCAATATCTACTTGCGCCGCCGACAAGCCGCCACTAATATTCGCACTCGTTTGCCCATTGTAGTAATACAGGTTATTGTCATTACTCGTATAAAGCTGTCCCGCCTGCAAGGTAGTTTGACTAGAAAGTGGCGTAAGCTGTAAAGACGAACTCGTCAACCCATCAATAATTGAAACGTTTCCACTTACACGAAGGTCTCCACCAATTACCTGACGTCCCGTTGCAAGTGGCGTATCATCGACCTCAAGTTCCGGAAGTTCGGCAACCGTCGACACACTCGTTTGTGACGATGGCGCATTTGATACGGTGTTCTGACTAGCATTCCACAAGAACAATGCAACCACGGCAAAAATAACCGTAAAAACTCCTAAGGAGATAGCGATTGGAAGCAGGGCTTTACGGTTCATGCTACCCTATCCTCACAATCAGGTACGCAGCGGCAAGCGTAATAAGCATAATACCCACAGCTAAAAATACTATCTTCCATAACCCACCCATAATAATCCTGCTTGCCATTGGGTTACGCCCCATAGAGAAAAAGCTTTCTCTACTTGAAACAAATAGTAGTCCGAATGAAAGAATAAGACCGCCAAGCCCAATAAGCAGCGCCGTCACGACACGCCACGTATCCACCGGCTTGCCTGCTATACCAGCGGCGGTTCGGTCGACCGCAGCAAAGAATGCGCTTATTGCTGAGGTGTCGCTGGCAGCGCCGTCGGTGAGCAGTTGTACTTGCACCGTCGTCACTTTAGCTGAAGCTTGGTTACTAAGCGTTGCTTCCCGCCAATCTGTCGGAGTTGCTTGAGCTACCCCTATAGCTACCCCACCTGTCCAGGCACCGGCTATACCAGCAATTTCGGAAAGCCCTAAGCGTGTCCCACTTGCTATCTCGCCAGCCGCATCAGTAACAAGGACTGAGACAGCGCCGCTATCCGCCACTTCCACTGTCGTAGCATCTATCTGTTGAGTTACCACGCCAAGATAGTTAGTTGCTGCAAGCGATGCGGCCACGACATCTCCCGAATCGTTAACCGAGACAACACTTCCCGTCGACCAAGTAGCGGTCGTGGGGTACTCAGCCCCGGTGTAGGCGGCAGCAATCGGAGTAGTTACCGATAGCAAAAGGAGTACTCCCGCGCTTACAGCGGAGTACACTCCTAGCCTAATTTGTCGATATCCATTTACCACAATGCTACCTGTTTTCTATGACGTGTTTGTTTCAAGTCACTTCTAGGTAAAATTATACTCAGTCACCTCTATAAGCACAAGTATTTTGAACAATAAATGAACACAAAATATACAAACCTGTGGATAACTTTTTTGTTGCTCTACACCTGCAGAATACTCGTTGTTTTTATATCATCAAATATTTGCATCGTACGATCGAACTATCGTAAATAATAACAGATGGAAGGCTGCTTACGAATAAAGTAATGATGTTTATTACACATCAAGAAACACAACCACTTGATTGTTCTTTACTCGTAACAGACCCTTGCTAATTTCGATCTCTTTTTTCTTGTTTTTTTCTATGCCTATGCTAATTACCCCTGGTGTAAGAAGGGTAATGAAACTATGGTGAAGCGGAAGAATATCAAATCGACCTGTCTCGTTTGCAGCCGTAAAGCTCTCGGCTACCCCGTCGTAGTACACTTCGCGAGGTGAAAACACTTTTACGGCCATGGATTTCTCCGATTCGGTGATATCTTGTGCCTGACTCACTACGTATCTCCCATGATTTTCTCTAAGCCTTTCAACGTCTCCTCAAGAGTGAAGTATTCACCCTTCACCCCGTTAAGATCCTCGGTCACAGCTGCGTGCTGCGAGAAGTATTGGATAATTTCCTGAGCTCTTTGGTAATCCTTCTTATCCTCGACACTTAGTTCACTCTCACCAATAATAGCAATGATTGTACGAAGCGACTCATACTTCTGCAAAATCGCCTGCACCCTAATACTCAAGGTATAGTGCCGTTCGCCCACAACCTCTGGCGATAAGAGCGAAGAGGAGGTTTTTAGGATATCTACCGCTGGGCGTATCCCCTGCTCGGCAATTTTTCGACTCAACACGATAGTAGAGTCGAGTTCACGCTGAATCATTTGCACTGCGGGGTCAGAGAGGTCATCCGCTGGCACATAGATTGTCTCAACGGCCGTAATAGAGCCGTTTTCATTTGAACTTAATCGGTCTTGTAGTGATTTGACGTCTGAAAAAATAGTCGATTCATACCCACCCTCAGATGGCACTTGACTGAGGTCGGCAGCAAGTTCGTTACGGGCTTGCACGTACCGATACATGTTGTCAACGAAGAATAGGATATCCTTCTTCTGCTCGTCCCGAAAATACTCAGCAAGTGCCGTAGATGCTACCCCAACAAGCGAGCGCTGAGAGGGTATCTCATTCATTTGCCCAAAAAGCATGCAGGTATTTTTTAGCAGATCACGCTCTTTGAGGGTCTCGTATAACTCATTCCCCTCCCTGATGCGCTCACCGATGCCCGTAAAAAAGCTAAGGCTTGATGAGTTTTTCGCAACGTTATGGATAAGCTCCATCATAAGCACGGTTTTACCGACCCCAGCACCCCCGATAATACCGATCTTTCGACCCTTAACAAATGGTGCAAAAAAGTCAACAACCTTAATTCCTGTCTCAAGAATCTCTGGCTTCGCGTTCACCCGCACGGTAGTATGTGCAGTAACCTTAAGAATATCCTTCGATGCCTTCGCATGTATCTCACCCAGCCCATCAAGCGGGTGACCAAAAGCATCGACAATACGACCTATCATTTCGTTACCGACAGGTATCTGAAGCCCTCCTCCTGTAGCCGTTACCTCCATACCCCTGACAATTGATGTATTATTCTCAACGTTAAGACAAAGTACTGTTCCGTCCTCTAGAATGGTCTCAGTAACAAGCTTGGCCTTAAGTGCATCAATTAGTACTACTTCACCAACAGCCGGCGGAAGATCGTCGAACATTACCTCAATTACCGACTTGCTTACTGCGGTTACCGTTCCTGTTGTACTCATAGCAACACCTTCCTTTTCTTGTGCTTCTGTCGCAACACAGTACTCACAATCTCCTTAGTACGCTCGTCTTTTAGGGAGCGCCCTGCATGATTAAACTGCAAGACGAGATCGCTCTCTGAGTCTTTCGCCCTTGTTCGTGCTGCAGACATAGCCCTAAACCGACTCGCTTGTTGGGCTAGCTTCGATTCGAGTATTACCTCGCTCAGCGCGACACCTAGCATTGATTGCTCCATATAGTCCACTACCGCAGGCACACTTGGCTCAAATATATAGTTCACATCGGTGATAAGTTCATCTAAAGCCCCCGAACCCTCAAGGCTCTCGCCCCGCTCTTGCACCGCGGCGCTAAGGGCGATTTTTTTAATCTCTTGGTTCATAAGTGACAAATATGCCTGATAGTATACAGTTGTACCCCTGTATCGTTGTACTTCTTGCACTATTTTTTCAACCTCCTCACCCTCTTTTCCTTGCTCGGGTAAGTGGTACGCTTCCTTTGGACTAATATTGCGCTGATCAAGAAGCACTAAACCGTGGTGGCCCACTACTATAAGATCGTGAGTATCTTTACGATAGGTCTCGAGCATCGTATCAATGAGGCGTTGGTCGATGTCACCACTCAGCGAACCCTCGGCAGTAATAATAATGATAAGCTCCTTGTCGATCTCTGCGCCCTTTTGTGCATGCCCAGCATGAAACTCTTTACCCACACGAAGCGCGGTATAGGTCGCCCATAACTCCCTAAAGAAAATCTCAGATTGCTGTACTTGCGTCTTAATACGAGCAATGTGTGCGCTAGCGATACCTTCAAACGCACCCGTCAATTGTACGATCGAAGACATTGCTATCCGTTCTTTTTCAATCTCTTGAGGACGACGCATGGTTATTTCGCCCCCTTATTAGTATGGTGTTGTTTAAAAGTCTTCAATATATCTTCGTACTTTAACCGCTTATCGGTGAGTTTGCTTGCAAGATGAATTGACTGTTGTTTTAGAACATCCATGGGAGGTAATGTCTCTGTTGATGGAGAGTCAAGAATGAGTTCGAGCAGCAGTTGTTGTGCGTACAACGGCATCGTTTCACCTGGGAGCTGGTTAAGCGCCGCCTTTAGTTGCGTACCGATTCGAAGATCATTACGTGTTGCCTCAGAAAGCTCAGCACCGAAGTGGGAATACTCTAGGGCCTGCCGATATGCCGTAAGAGCCCGTAAGACGCGTCCTGTGACGTCTTTCTGCCTATTATCAAGCCCGCGCCCACCTACACGCGTAACGCTCAGGGAAGAGCTTACAGCAGGTCGTAAGCCATCCTTAAAGACTTCACTGTCAAGAATCCACTGCCCATCGGTGATAGAAATGATGTTTGTTGGCATGTAGGCGGTAATATCACCCCCTGCAGCAAGTACTACTGGTAACGCCGTAAGGGTCTTCTTGTTTACATGGAGGCGGCCGGCACGTTCGAGGAGGCTTGAGTGAATATAAAAGATATCACCAGGGTATGAATCACGGCCGGGATTTGTACCCGCCACTAAGGATATTTCCCGATAAATTTGTGCGTGCGAAGTAAGGTCATCGTATACTACAACTGCATCGCGACCAGCCTCTTGCCAAAAATATTCGCCTATCGCACAGGCAATATACGGGGCGAGGTAACTCGTTACGAGAGAGTCAAATATTGTTGTAGCAATTACAATTGAGGTTTTTAGGGCACCGTTTTTATCAAGTGTCGATACGAGTTCGTCGATATCCGCCTGACGCTTAGCTATTAGTGCATAAATTACAACAGTGTCTGTGTCTTTTTGATTGAGGCCTACTTGGGCAACAAGCGTCGACTTACCCACTTTCATATCACCAATAATCGCGAGTCGCTGACCTTTTACAACTGGGAACAGTGAATCAACCATCGTAACCCCTGTTTCTAGTAAGTCAGATAGTCCTAATCGCTCATGAATCGCTGGCGCATCTTTAAATACTGGCCACTCTGTTGTGTTTTTTACAGGACCCTTGCCGTCAAGGGGTTGTCCTGTTGGCGAAAGTACGCGTCCAAGCAATGGTTCACCCACCCCGGTGGTAAGCTCATCGCTATAGCGAACCGCAACGGTGCCCACCCGAGGCGGAGTTGTTCCCATGGAAAACACGGAAACGTATTCGCTATTTGTCGCACGTACATACCCTGTCGTCCCATCCTCAAATAAAATGAGCGACTGTGCACTTATAGGATGAAGGCCCTTTACTTTAACGAAGAATTTATCAACAGCGATCACCTCCCCGACTGGGCGCCCATCGCTAACGAGTTCTTGAAATTGACTGGTTATACTCATAGTGCAGCCACCTCTTTTGCAAGTGCCGTCTGCGACGAACGAAGAGCTTCGGCAAGGGTAAAGGTAAATACCCTATTTGTAGTGCGCACAACACACCCACCAATAATAGAAGGGTCAACCCCTACTTGAACAACGATACTAGGATCTACATTCTTTCGAAACCAAACAACAAGTTGCTGTAGTGCTTTTATAGACGGTTGCGATGCAAACCCTACATGAACTGGTATAACCACCCCTTGAAGTGTATGGAGTTGGTCGAGTAGGGTATGTCGCGCTTGCCTTGAGTTAAGTATACCCTCCTGTTGGCGAGCAAGAAATTGAAGGGCTGGGCTTGCATAGTGGACACTTGGAGCTGTACTACCACGCACTTCCGCCTGATACGCCACCTCGCTGTATTCTTCAACCTCACGGATAAGACGAGACAGATCTGCCTTTGTTACTACCGATTCAGGAAGTGCTACAGTATCACTATGCGACACGACGAATATCCTCTATAATTGCCGGCTTATTCTCTTCAAGTGAGTCAAGTATATATGGCATCTGAGCCTCTACATCAAGAGTGTCTGCAAGAGCTTCATGTACATAGGCGGTGACGATACGCGCCATCTCGGCTTGAAATTGCTCAATACGACGATCGGCCTCTTTAGCTACGAGGTGTTCGATAGACTCGGCGAGCACCGCATGTTGCTTTTTCAAATCATCCAAGATGGCTTTTTGTTCCTCTTTGAACGAGTTGATAACCGCCGATTGTTCAGCGGCAATATCATCGTGCAATTTCGAAAGTGCACCACGAGACACCTTGCCGATATCTTCTGATGAATCCTTAAAAGTGCGTATTTCGTGATGGAGCGCCGAGTCGAACTGAGCCCGTACATACCCGTTAAGCGCCTCACTTGTCTGGCGAAGGTCTTTCTTGATATATTCTACATTCTGCTCGACTGTTTTCTCGAAGTGTTCGCTTGCTTTCTGGTGTAATTCAGCGCGAACCTCCTGCTTCGCCTCGGCAAGAACTTGAGCTTGATTTTGAAGGAGTTCGGTATGATCAATAATGAGTTTGCGAACCGCAAAATATCCAGCCGAGGTAATAAGTACCGCACCTATAACTAATACAATCGCAAGCAGATATTCGACCACCCTTTATTTCCTCACTCTTTTGTTTCCATTTACTTCAAGGGGAGTGCCCCCTGTAACCACTATTAGTATAGCGCTTACGCCTAAAAATAGAAAGTATTTTAGGGACTTGCTTTATAGAATTAAAAAGAAAAAGGACCTCCTATTCGGAAGTCCTTTTTATAATTCGGCACCGTGCTAGTTTCCCACTTGTGGCAGTATAATCGCCGCTACTGAGCTTGACTTCTGTGTTCGGAATGGGAACAGGTATTTCCTCAGCGCCATGGGCACCGAAGTAAGGTTTTAAAGACGCTTTGCGCTGATATAACAAAATCAGTGGGTCTAAAACCTTGCTTCGATGCCAATATCACTATTGTATCGATGCTTGCTGTAAGAACGCTTAAAAATTGACGCTCTCTGATGAAAATTATTGATTCTCACCAATTACTCGTTAAGTCTACCTCATCACCGCCGTGAATTTCACCCTGTAACGGAAGGAATTCACATTGATGATAAGGACATAAAAAGGCGATGGGACTATTAGTATGCTTCAGCTGCATGCATTACTGCACTTCTACCTTGCACCTATCAAACAGATATTCTTTCTGTGTCCTCGTAGGGAAATCTAATCTTGAGGTCAGTTTCGCGCTTAATATGCTTTCAGCGCTTATCTAAAACCGTACATAGCTACTCGACAATGCAGCAGGTGGCCACAATCGATACACCAGAGGTACGTTCACCCCGGTCCTCTCGTAC
>DODJ01000028.1 GCA_003545655.1 Candidatus Saccharimonadota bacterium | reverse complement strand
ATATTGAACGTGAAAATAGGGGTCCGCAGCTTATTCTTAGTCGTGGTAACGAAGCGTTCGTTGAATATCTTTTCCGCCAAGAAGTGCCAGAACTTGAAACCGGCGCAGTAGAAATTAAAGCCATCGCACGAGAAGCTGGTCGTCGCACAAAACTTGCCGTTGCAAGCGCCGTACCTGGTGTCGACCCTGTCGGCACCTTTGTGGGTGGCCACGGTACTCGTGTACAGGCGGTGATGAATGAAATCGGTGATCAAGAAAAGATTGATATTGTTACCTATGACGAGTCAGTCGAGCAGTTTATCAAAAACGCTCTAAGCCCCGCAGAAATTCTTAAGGTAGAGATTTCCGCTAAAGAAAAGCGTGCAAAGGTGTTTGTCTCGGAAGACCAGCAGTCAATTGCAATTGGTCGTGGTGGGCAAAATGTGCGCCTTGCGAGTCGTCTCACTGGCTATGAGCTCGATATTGAGCAGGGTACTCCTGCGACCCAGAAAGCAGACAAACCAAAGAAAAATATCGAAGATAGTCTATTTAGCGCAATCGAAGAATCTGGCGAAGAGTAACGCCCCGCTATATCTGTAAATTAGCACTCACTTGCATAGAGTGCTAATTTTGCTATACTAGATATATACACAGGTTAGGAAAAATTCCTCTTGTGCTTCACACTATGGAGGATAGATAATAAAAGTATGGCAGATGATTTCGCAGAGTTTGTCTCGCATCTTACCGACAACGCTCGGACAAGTTTGCATCACGCAACGTTAATCGCTCAGGGCTACGGGAGCCCTTATGTTGGTACTGAACACCTTCTTCTTGGCCTAATGGCCCAAGGTGCTTCAGTGGGGGCAAAAATACTTGCTGACGCGGGTATAACGCTCGATAAAGCACAAACTGCGCTAAGCGCCGTCCCTATTACGGTAAATAATTTTACGCCAGGTATCATGACGAAAAGCTTAAGCGAAACTGCGAAACTTACCTTAAAAATGAGCTGGGATATCGCCCAAGAGTTTCGCCAAGAGTACCTAGGCACGGAACATATTTTATACAGCCTGCTTTCGCAAAAGAATGCCCGGGCTACAGTGCTTTTGAAGGATATGAACGTAGATATTGCTGAAATGACTGCAGAACTAGAGGAGTATTTAGAGCGCAACAGCGAGACAAACATAGAGACGAGCGAATCTCTTACGAAACAACCCCGCGAAAAAGGTATGCTAGGTGCCTTCGGCGTTGATCTTACTGCCCGAGCGAAGCAGGGTATGCTTGACCCGGTAATAGGTCGTAAGGAACAAGAAGAACGGATTGTTACAATTTTAAGCCGTCGTACCAAGAATAACCCGGTTCTCATTGGTGAACCTGGTGTAGGTAAAACGGCTGTGGTCGAAGGTTTAGCGCAGCGCATTGCAAGCGAAGATGTGCCAGAGCACCTTCTTGATAAGCGCCTCATTCAACTTGACCTTGCGGGTATGATTGCTGGTACGAAGTACCGTGGTGAATTTGAAGAGCGGCTCAAAAAGGTGATAGCCGAATTGAAAGACCAGAAGAATATTATCATCTTTATAGATGAGCTTCATCTTCTTGTGGGCGCAGGTGCCGCCGAGGGGGCGCTTGATGCGGCAAACATGCTTAAGCCAGCGTTAGCTCGTGGCGAAGTCCGTCTTATCGGGGCGACAACGCTTGAAGAATATCGAAAGCATATCGAAAAAGACACGGCACTTGAGCGCCGATTGCAGGCTGTTCTCGTCCCTGAGCCTTCTACGAAAGATACAGTCGCTATATTAAAGGGGCTAAAATCATATTACGAGAAGCATCACGGGGTACGTATTGACGATGAACTCATCGAAGATGCGGTGTACATGGCCGACCGATACGTGAGCGAGCGCTTCATGCCGGATAAAGCCATTGACGTCATTGACGAAGCAGCAGCTCGGGTACGCGTTAAAGCAGGCCATAAGCCAAGTAAGGTACGTGACTACATGAAGCAGCTCAAAAACCTTAACGAAAAAATGGAAGAAGCGGTTGTTGCAGAGGATTACGAGCGGGCGGCGTTATATAAGACACGGATAAGTCAGCTTAATGAGCGACTTGAAGAGTCCCGGACAGAGTACGAGAACAAAACGCCCGTTACGCTTACTGACGATGATATCGCCCATGCAATTGCTCAAATGACTGGCATACCCGTAAAGCGTGTGCAAAAGTCCGAAGCAAAAATGTTAAAGAATCTTGAAGCGCATTTAGGCAAGTACGTTATTGGTCAAAAAGAAGCTGTAGAGAGCGTATCGCGAGCGATTCGTCGAAGTCGGAGTGGAGTCGCCAGCAGTAAGCGTCCTATAGGCTCATTCGTGTTTATGGGGCCTACTGGAGTAGGGAAGACCGAACTTGCGCGGGTTCTCGCCAGGGAAGTGTTTGGAAGTGATGATGCGCTTATTAAGATCGATATGAGCGAGTTTAGCGAGCGTCACACCACCAGCCGGCTTGTCGGTGCACCTGCGGGGTATGTTGGCTACGACGATGGCGGTCAATTGACAGATAAAATTCGTCGTCAACCGTATAGTGTTGTGCTATTCGATGAGATTGAAAAAGCGAATCGTGATGTGTTTAATTTACTGCTTCAGCTACTTGAGGATGGAAAAATTACTGATGCGAAAGGTCGTACGGTTGATTTTACAAATACTATCATTATTCTCACAAGCAACCTGGGCGCCGAGGAAATGATGCGTGAATCAAGCCTTGGTTTTAAGGTCGCATCAAAGCGCGATGAGAAGCAGCTTGATGAGATACACTCTGAGAATGCTATAGCAGCACGAAAGGCACTCGAAAAACTAAAGCGCCCCGAGCTTGTAAATCGATTCGACTCTATTATCACATTCCGTGCACTAACCCCCAAAGAAGTTGGTAAAATTTTCGATACGTTGCTTGACGAGCTAAAACAGCGACTTGTGCGTAAGGGCATACAGCTTGTCGTATCGCCGTCTGCGAAAAAGCGCATTATCGCTGAAGGCTACGACGAGAAGTATGGTGCTCGCCCACTCCGCCGTGCCATGCAGGATATGCTTGAACATGATATTGCAGAAGGGATACTCTCTGGTGAGTATGAGAAAGGCACAGTTATTAAAACCTCGTCGGTAAAAGGGAAGATGCAATTTAATGTTGAGCTCGAGCGGTAACGTTGTTGTAAAAACGGTTATTTTTGCAATAAGCCTAGCCCTTATTGCGTTTTCAACGTGGCTGTTTTTAAACCGTCAGTATGTTATAGATACCCTTACTATTTGGTCGTACGAGCCAACCGCTGCGGTCCAAGCGGTCAATAGTCGCGCCGCCCTTACTGATAAGGGCGCCTTCTACTTTTATGCAACCCAGCCGGTGCTAGCAGAGCAGGACGAATTCAACACTGGATGCCCAAGGCAGGAGGTGGGGAACCCAATTTTAGGCTGCTACACCGGGGATGGCCGAATATATATTTATAACATCACTAACGAGCAGCTTGACGGCATGGAAGAAGTAACGGCCGTGCATGAGATGCTTCACGCTGTGTGGGCGCGCATGTCAGATACCGAGCGCGAGGAAATGACCAACAGGTTGATGGCTGCTTATGGCGAAATTGAGAATAGTGATCTTGCTGATCGTATGGCGTACTATGAGCGGACTGAGCCGGGACAAATTGCAAACGAGCTTCACTCGATTCTCGGTACTGAGTTTACGTCGCTTAGCCCTGAGCTTGAGGCGCATTATGCCCAGTACTTTAATAGAGCTACGGTTCTTTCTCTCTATGCTTCGTACAACTCGGTGTACGAAGCGCTCTACGAGCGTGCAGATACGCTATATGCACAGATGGAAGCGCTTGGTACTGCCATAGAACAGCGTCTTGGGTCGTATACACAACAATCAGCACAGTTGTCGGCAGATATAGCCACGTTTAATGCTCGTGCCACCTCGGGGGGGTTTTCCTCTATGTCGCAGTTCTATGCCGAACGTGCCGTACTTGTGGGCCGCACGGATCAGCTCGAGGCTGAGCGCGTTGCTATTAATGCCGACATTGCAAGCTACAATGATATGCAAGGTGAATATGAGCAGATTGCTGGGCAGATTGAACTACTTAATGACAGCATTGACAGCTTTACGACAATCGAAGATACACCGTCGCTGTAAGGTATACTAAGAGTATGGCGAAGTCAAAAACACAGTATGTGTGTCAGCAATGTGGCGCGCAGTATAGCAAGTGGGCTGGTCGGTGTGAGAATTGTGGCGAATGGAATACACTCGTCGAGCAGCTTGCCGTATCTGGTCAATCATCGGTAGATAAGGCAGGTGCAAGCGGAAAGAAATTGTCGGTACAGACCCTTTCTAGGGCTGCTAGGAGTGACGCAACCGAACGTCTCTCGACGCGTATTACAGATCTTGATGCTGTGCTTGGGGGCGGTATTGTTCCTGGGTCTGTAACCCTTCTCGCTGGGCAGCCGGGCATAGGAAAAAGTACCCTTCTTCTCCAAATTGCAGCGGCTATCGGGCAATCCCAGCCTGTCCTGTATATAAGTGGCGAAGAATCTGCGCACCAGGTTGCCCTGCGTGCATCTCGGCTCGGTGCTGATGTTTCAAGTAAACTTGATTTCGCTGCATCAACAAGCGCAAACAATATTGCCGCCACCGTCCAAGATGGCACGTACGCTCTAGTAATTGTCGATTCCATCCAAACGGTGTCAGTGGATGAGATGACGAGTGCTCCGGGGTCGGTAAGCCAAATTACAAATAGCAGCAATGTACTTATACGTGCCGCAAAGGCAGCCGGCTCGGCGGTTATCCTGGTAGGACATGTTACTAAGGAGGGTAGCATCGCAGGGCCAAAAGTTCTCGAACACTTAGTAGATGTCGTACTTCAGTTCGAGGGGGACCGATACGGAGGCTTTAAAGTAGTACGTGCTGCTAAGAATAGGTTTGGAGCTACAAGCGAGGCGGCTATTTTTGAGATGTACGAACAGGGGCTACAGGTAGTTGAAAACCCCTCTGCGGCGTTACTCGCCGAGCGTCAATCCGCTGATGGCTCGGTTGTGCTCGCGACGCTTGAGGGCACGCGTCCGCTTCTTGTAGAGATACAGGCACTTGTAAATCCGACAACTTTCGGATATCCTAAGCGTACTGCTAGTGGGTTTGATCTCAACCGGCTTAACCTACTTATTGCTGTGCTTGAGCGGCGTACGAAACTGAATTTATCTGATAAAGACATTTATATAAACGTAGTAGGTGGCTTGAAACTGAGCGATCAAGCAGCGGACCTTGCTATCTGTATGGCAATCGCAAGCGCATCTGCAGGGAGACAGATTGACGAGAATACGGTTGTCTTCGGTGAGGTGGGGCTCGGAGGCGAGATACGTTCGGTAGTGGGGGTCGACCGTCGTATCGCCGAGGCGAAAAAACTAGGCTTTACCCAGGCAGTTGGGCCAAAGACTTCACAAAATGCAGCATATATAACAGGGGTAACTGATTTGCGTACAGCGCTTATTGGCTACCTACAAAAGTAAAGGAATGTATGGAATTTATAATTATCGCAATTCTGCTTCTTATAGCAGTGGAAACTTCCTATTTAACGATAACTGGGTCTCAGAAACGCCCGAAAGCGGGGCTTGCACCGGTTTTTGTGGACACGTCGGTATTAATTGACGGTCGTATTATCTCAATCGCCGAATCGGGCTTTATCACTCGGCCTCTTCTTATACCCCGCAGCGTTGTAGGCGAGCTTCAGTTTATGGCAGATAATGCAGATAACGAAAAGCGTGCACGTGCACGTCATGGCCTCGATGTTATTAACCAGCTTCAGGCGCTTACTACCGTTTCGGTGGTTATTTTTGCCGATGGTGTGCGTGCAGAAGAAGGGGTAGATAACCGTCTACTTACACTTGCTAAGAAGCACGCTGGCGCACTTTGTACGATAGATTACAATCTCAACAAGGTCGCGGTGGTTGAGGGGATTCAGGTGCTTAACGTCAACGAGCTTGCTCGAACATTGCGGATGGCATATTTGCCCGGCGAAAAAATGACAATTCATCTTGCACAAAAAGGGAACGACCAACACCAAGCAGTCGGTCATCTCGCTGACGGTACTATGGTTGTAGTAGAGCAGGCCTACAAATATATCGGAAACGATGTTGAGGTCGAGTTCATTCGTAGTCTGCAAACGGCTGCAGGAAAGATGCTTTTCGCAAAATTAGTGAAAAAAGATAGCGGCGCCAACGACAAAGCTTCTAAGCGAGCTGCTGTGAAACGGCCTTCGGGTAAGAAACCGCAGCAGCGCTTGAAGGCGCAGACTCCATCGCAAGGTGTGCAAAAACGGACCTCTTCTCGAAAACAAAAGCGAACCCCAGAGGATTCGCTTGTTGATCTTGCTAACCAATCTTAGTAGGTATTGCTTACCGAGTAGTAGCCATCGTCGGTTACACTCACGGTTACGTCACCCGTTGTAATTGGGTTTGCTGTACCGGTATACGTTGCTTTATAGCTGTTTCCGTTGCGTGTTACTGTTAAGGCGCCGTTTGCATTAATTGACACGCTTGAGCTGGACAGTCCGAAGGTGCCCTGTGCTACGTTTACCGTAATAGTCCAGGTGCCATCGGCGTTATCAGTAGCGTTTACGGAAGTAATGCTTGGGCGTGTATCGTCACAACTGTGCACATCATCATCGGCGTTAGCGTCATACCCCGGAGGTACATTCATGTACGAATCCTTCTTTGTAACAGGGTCGGTTGTTTTTATGACACTCTGTTCGATGCGCGCTCCGGCAGGAGTACAGTCGGTCGCTTTCTTTCGGGATACACGGTCGAAAGTTAACGTTGCATTATTCTGCCCCTGAGTTTTACTCCACCATGATGGATATAGCTCAATACCAACTCTCTGGATACCCGCAGGAGCGCTAAACCAGTCACCAGAGGTCCATTTACCTTCGGGGGCGTAGACTTCCTTGTGAGCATACTCCATTACTTTGGCGATAATTGGGCTACCGATAGAAGAGGTACCCTTTTTGAGAATGGTCGTATCAGGGTTTCCGAGCCACACGCCCATTGTAAGTGCTGGAGAATAGCTCATCATCCATAGGTCTTTTGCGTTTCCGCCTTTATCTGACGTTCCTGTCTTGGTTGCGGTCTTTACGCCCGGAATATTTTTTGCGGCGTAGTTACCAAGTGCAGCGCTTGCGTTTACGTCACTTAAGATGTCGCTCACGATATACGCCGACTGAGGGTCGATTACCTGTGTGCCTTCAACGTCAGCCCAAGTTTTCAGCACTTCACCGGAATTATTTTTTACCTCTAAGACGCTCGATTGTGGCTTGTAAATCCCCCCGCGAGCAAGGGACGCGTAGGCGTTTACGATGTC
>DODJ01000077.1 GCA_003545655.1 Candidatus Saccharimonadota bacterium | reverse complement strand
TACTCAAAAAAACAGTACGATAAAATTGACATATTGCCATAGTATATGTTATAATAAAAGTATATGGTAAGCCCTGAACGCATAACCCCTAGAGAAGCCGGCGAAGAATCTGCCCGCAACTTCAAACAAGTATTGCTTGCAAGTCGAGCATTAGACCACGCTCACGCGACAATCGAACGAAGCCTGCATAATGCACAAGATGAGACCCTCGACGCTCACCGTCGCTCTATTGGCGCATGGCATGTACAATGCTGGGCTGAACGCATGCTCCCCGAACGAGCACAAGACCTCGCTCGTGCTGAAACGAAAGCCGCAAACGACTACCAAAAACACCAAGGTGCGTACCACACCGCAGCACTCGCCGAAGCGACGCTGGACGGTATTGAGATTGTCCGTTAGCAAGACGAGGCAAAAACTAATCAGACAAACGATATATCTCTTTACTAAGAGGAAGTGTCTAACCACACAGATGGTACTATAAAATCATGGATATCTTAGCAACTATTGGTCAGCTCGATACATCGATACAGTATACCCACCGCCCGACCGTCAAAGTAGTAATTAGAGACAATAATAAAATACTAGTTCTAAACCAAGGGTTACTCCCTGGTGGGGGAGTCGAACCCGGCGAATCAGACTATGAAGCAATCGCGCGGGAGCTGCGAGAAGAGCTTGGCGCTACCGTTAAAGACGTGATGAGTCTTGGAACGGTGGTACAATATCGCACCCTGCTTAGTAAGAAATACGTCATTAATGGCTACGTGGCAGCACTCGACACTATAGGAGGCCCAACTAACCCGCAAAACGAAAGAGAGGCGCAGCTTACAAGTCGGTGGCTTAGTCTTGATGATGCCATTGCGTACGTCTCTCGGTCAATCGAAGAAGCGGAGCTAAAACCTATAGATACCAGCGACAGCCAGGGTAAGCTGTACAACTTAATGACCACCCTTGAATTCCTTAGGGTTGCAAAATAACAAATACCTACCAGTTCTTGAAATATTCGAGCACCGCGTTACGTATAATGAGCATGATGGACGAAGAAAAGTGCATAGCAAAAATACTAGCAGGCGATACAGATGCATATAGAGAGCTCGTTGAGCGGTACCAAACAGGTCTCATTATCCACTGTGAGAATATACTTAACGATAGGCAAGAGGGTGAAGATGTCGCGCAAGATGCGTTTATAAAAGCCTATGAGAATTTAAAGAACTTCTCGGCTAGCAAAGCAAGATTTTCGACATGGCTATACCGTATTGCTACTAATATGTGTATCGACACGCTCCGAAGAAACAGGCGAAAAATACCTATTGAACATATCGAACAGCATCTCGAAGCTACCGTACCGAAACATATCGAGAAAGATGAAATCGCACACCTACAAAAATGTATCGAAGAACTCGAGCCTCCGAAATATGCTGAAATTATTAAGGCTTACTTCTGGGAAGGAAAGAGTTACCAAGAACTCGCAACAACGTATAACACAACCACCGGGACGATCGGCACATGGATGCGCCGGGCTAAGCATCAGTTAAAGGAGAAGCTATCATGAAACAGCTACTATTTGAAGCACGCCTCATCGCTGCACGCCCTACTACCTATACACCGAACAAGCAGTTTACCGATCGAGTTATGACAGGAATTCACTCACCTGAAATAATTTCCAACTACGTTCGTACTATGGATGTCAATAAAAAGGAGTCATTCATTATGAAAGTACGTCATTTACCAAAGCTCGCCATTGTCGCCATCGCGATCGGCGTGCTCGCTATCCTGGGCGGCACGACCTATGCCGCGTATAAACTACTCTGGGAGCACCCATCGGTGACCATACAAGAGCCTACTACTAATCAGTTTGGACGAACGCAGGTAATCGCATCGTTCGAAAACTGCACCAACCAATCTGCAGCTACAACATTTGAGATTAAGGCCGGAAGCACGCTTGATCCTTCAGAGATAGAAAAAATCCTTCAAGCACGCTGCGAAATTGAAGCACTCCGAGAGTGGTCTGGCACTACTACGCCGCCAAAGAGGCCAAACCCAAGCATGCAGCAAACCGAGGGGACGTATTCACAAACAATGAGGATGACGTATCCTGTTGGCTTGGAGGTTGTTAGTATTGACGCCACGAGCCTTGCCTTGACTGGTGATACCTATAACACCCCAGAAAACCCGCTGGTACTGACAGATAAGACTCAGTACATCGTTGATAACCATGAATCAACCATTGACCAGATCAAGCCCGGTGATACCGTCCTGTACGTCCACGATGTCACGTATGATTTCGTTACCAAGAAAACCGCGACAGGCTACAATACTTCAAGCACGGTGAGTAATCGGGTGGTTACCCATGTCGTAAAAGTTGATCTACCTTTTGAGTACTACGGCCCTAGTAAACAAAACCAAATCGCCGAGCGCGAGGCGTGTATGGGTAACCCGCAAGATTCATGTGTGCAAGGTGCGGCAATCGTTCTGTACGAGAACTATCCCACAGCCCCAATTCTGCCAGACGATAATGGCGAGGTTCCGTTCGATTCTCGCGAAGTTCAAGGCATCATCATCGACCATAGCGGCACGACCCTCAAGATTCAATCATCATCCGGTCGCGTCTTCACCCTCAACACACCGCGCGACATCGTCAGTGATTTTAACCGTACCCGCAGCGCCGAATACAACAATGTCACCGTGGAAAAGGGTGACATGATACAGGTGCGGTATGCCGTCGACAAAGCATCAACCAGCCTCGAACTCGGCCCGTCAGAGATTCGCTCGGTGTATCTTGAGCTAAACATGATTCAAAAGGGCGACCCGATACAAAAATATTAGGTGGAAGCACGAGCGAGGATACGTGAAAAAGGCAAGCCATACGACTTGCCTTTGAGGCCTCTTGATCATCGATGCCAAGAGGCCCATTCCTATGTACTAGGACAAGTCTGAGAGGCGGTACCGGTAGCTCATACAGCAGCAGGAATACTGGACTTTTATAAGAAAATAGTGTATAATATATTATTATGCTTAAAAGGATAGAAGCAGACTATCGATCTTGGCTTGGTTCTTCATCAGCCGAACTTGGCTATACAGGCCTAGAGTCACAAACCAACGTTCATACCTACACTCATACAGATGGGTCGACCCACGATGTGCTTGTCATTGATGGGCGAAGGGATGGCGAAGGACCTACGATACTTAAAAGTACGTCATTGGATTATCGAATTAACCCTTTTTTAGTTCGCCAAGAGACTATTACCGCACACCAACTTGGGGCGCGCATAGGGATAAGCGAAATTCCAGGAATATCGGGAATGCCAATTAACGCAAAGGGTGAGCTGGACCTTTCTACTGACATTGATAAAAAAATGAGCACCGTATGGCAAAGCAAAGAAGAGCAAAGGCAAGTACGCTACGGCGCATTTGATCTTATTGCAACAAAGCAGCTCACCGCACTGAGCAGCGTTCTTGGGCTTTCCAACTATGACCGTGTCGAGCTGGGCGGACACTCACTTGGGGCAATGCTTGCCGCAACTATGGGAAAAGTTGCAGCCAGAGAACTACTTTCAACCCCTCTCGTTATAGACCGTATTCATCTTGAAGATCCAAGCAACCTATACGGGCTTTCGCCATTGGCAATGACGCAAACGAGCCTTAATGGTCGTATTGAAACAAAACGCCGAAACGATACATACTTAAAAGAAAACGACGTCATCGGCCATGGTGACGTTACCCCGTTCGAGAGGCAATCGGAAGAAAACGCAAGGATTAGCAAATACATAAAAGGCCACCAAAAAGGCACCGTGCTGCGAAGCCTCCACGCGACACGCCGAGGGATTCACCCCGTGCTACTGGACTTCGTAGAGCAAGGACTACGCAACGGGACCGCCTCACCGGATACCGTTATTAGCATTGCTCACTACGAACAAAGTCTGGCCTGTAATCTACGTGACGCATTGTCGCTTCACGATAGTATTACATCGCAGGGAATGCGCTCGGAAGTGTTCGAATATGCCTCGCCCTCAGACGACCCAACCGAACTTGGCCATCAAACAGCTACATCGCTTGGTCGCGCAGCATCAATTGCCATCAATACTCCTCGATAAGCTTATTTTTGCCGAAGGTAGTGGATGTCTTTCGGGAAGAAATACCTATCCAAGTATTCTCCGGAGTTCGTCAATTGTCGTAAGGGTTCCTCCGTATGCAGGATGGCTATTCATGAGGCCTTTATAAATCGCATCGTGGTCGCCGTCTTCAAAAGCATCGTTAATCTGCCTTGTAAGCTCCAGGGATTTTCTTTCTCTTGCAACGTTTTGTTCATTCAGGTTTTCGGCCGATCGGACAATAATCCACTCGAAGCTGGGGCCAAGTATTTTCCGTAATAAGTATTCTACACTCTCAGTAGAATGATTAACCTGAGGCACAACCACAATACGAGTCCAGTCGCGGGGTATAAGTATCTCTATTTTCGTAAAAAGAATATTACCAAGCGTCTCTTGTGAACGCTCTTCTATGTAAATACTGTAGACGGTACCCCTAAACTTTCGGCATACTTTGCATATGCTCTTGCTTCACTAATAACTGGTTTTTCAGTACCCTTATAACCATAGAGCCCACTCGTAATAAAGGCTTCTGCAGAAGATGCCTTAAAAAGATCGACGCTTTTTTGAACCTGTTCCTTGGTTATATCTGGCAATGAGCCATTTAGGTTAATACCACCCCCTAACACCAGGACTGCATCGTATTTTTTATCACTCATTCCTGTAGTATAGCAAAGACAAAAAAACACCTTGAATGCAAAGCGTCTATGCTTGCCAGCCAAATCGACTTCGCTGATAATAACCCCAACACCCATGAACATGCCAGAGTTTCCAGAATCATCCTCACAAAGCGAGAAGTTCACCGACAATGGCGAGCAGATTACCCACGATTGGACCGTCGAAGCGTTAATTGTAGCCATTAATAGAGATAGTGAAGCGAGATATGTCATTACCAAGGTTTTAGAAGGGCACGATAACGTATACGATTCGTTCTATAAGCATGTAACGTCGGCGCAATCAGATTTCCTACTTGCGCCCGAGGACAATATCGCCAACTATTCATATCGCGCTCTACAGGATAGCGAAGGATACTATCGACGCGTCGAAGACGAACATGAGTATAGCCCTTATCTGGATGTGTTGCTCAGTGATACACCCGTGGCAATTGGCGATCGTGTAAATATTGCGCGTTGGACAAGAAAAGTACCCCAGGACAGCAGGCGCACATCTTGGAAACTGCAGTATTCTGACGTTGTTACTGCGTTGGAATCGGGCGTGAATATTCGCGAAGAGGAAGATAGGAATCTTGAACGGCGAACCTATCTGCGTCACAATTTTGCCGCAATCCTTCATCGACTCGAGCAACTACAGCTCGCGCAGCGTGAGCGACTCCAGCCTAATAGTGATACGGCTATCAATTGGGTACACAACAAAGAGCGAGACACATTTCGTGCAGAATTTGTCTACGGCAACGAGCCAATCAAGGACCACTTCGTGACGGTGCGCGCAGAACCCGCCGCCGTTCAAAAGATACCTCTAGGTGGCGAGATGCGCTTCACATATTCCGGTCGCGCGTTTTTAGCACGTGAGATTTATGCCGGTCAAATGTCAAAAGAACTTGTAATACGAGACGAGCCCCTGCTCGAGCTAAGCGCCATCATACACACCGAGACCGAATTTAACCCCGAGGTCAATGATGTGCGAGTTGATTTTATCATAGACAATATCCGTTACACGGGCGTCCTTGATATCGATCTATCGACTCGTTCATTTCGGCATCCGGGTCATCATTTACACTTTGAGTCGTTCGCCGTCGCTGGTGAAGAATTCGATGGCATTGAAATTTCAGAGGCAGATCGGGACACAATCCATGAGCTTGAAGGCGAGTTACGTCGACTACGGATGCGTGCAGAGAGTATTAGCACAGACGAAGTGGCGGCGTTCAAGGGTATAGCAGGCAACACTGCGTCTGAAAGTGTCGCCCTCGCCGACAGAGAACTGCACGAGATTAAGCTAGCAGCCGAGTCGCTTTCGGCCAGAATGAAGCCCGTCATCGGACGAATTAAAGCAGCACCTTCTGATGTAAAACTTGGCGTGGGTGGTAAGCTACTTGTTCCACAGAGTAAACTTGGGGATGTTCGTGTCATAATTGGGCAGAAAGGCGATGGGTTGGGTGAGTAAAGTACATACCAAGACCATACTAGATGAGGCCCTATAGGCCTCCTTCCAAACTGTCATATCTGGCCGAGAGTATGGGTCTGGCCTACCTACTTGGAACGTTTTGTTTTCATCTTTAAATTAGAAATGTATTGAATATGATTCATAGTGGGATACTGACTCATATATCTCATTTGCCTATCAACAAAAGTAAGCCCTTCTGGATCATTCACGGAATACATTGCGGTCGTGTTATAGTCCTGACTCATCGCCATTTTCACCAACTCTTTGCGAACAATACTGCCGTGCTCGGATTCTAAAAAAGCCTTTAGTCTTGTATTTATTGTCATATACGTATAACCTCTAGCAGATCATCGAGCGATTCACTAAGTGTAACCTTTTCAATAGCATACTGCCTTTCTTTTTTTGTGACTGGGCCTAATGCTACCGCCTGCTTGATTCCCGTCAACAAAGCGAGTGGACTACGCGGCTCGACAAGCGTGAGTAGTCCGCAATTTGTCTCTGGCAGCCCACCAACGTTACTCGCAATCACACGACACCCAGCATGCTGCGCTTCTACTGATAGCATTCCAAAAGGTTCAGCAAAGACCGAAGGCATTAATACTATGTCAGTTTTTGCGAGCAGGCGAGCCATAGAGGGAACGGTTTTTTGAGCACTCAGTAGCTGAGCATAGGGGTAATTCTTGAGCATACGCGCAATTTCTCGGCCTGTTTCGACATGCAAACCTGCCATAAGAAGCGAGGTCTTATAATCACTGCTTTGCATGTCCTTCTGATGCATCATTTCAAGTATAGTGTAAATACCTTTTTCTGGATGAAGCCTGCCTGCAAATAATATCCGTGTTGTTTTTGACTCTTTAGATCGCTTCACGTTGCCAAATATCGGATCCGCAAAAGGCAACACTATATTAATTTTGCTGTAGGGAATATCTAGGTATAAGGCCCACTGTTGTCCACTATAGATACTCGTCGCAATGATAGTTTTGCCTTCGGCAAATGACTTATACCGACCCCGGTCCGATTGTTTTGGTATCGAGCAATGAAAGATAATCGCGGCCTTTTGCTTTGTTGTTACAGGGTAGGCTTTATTAACAAACACAACCTTTCCGGTTAACTCGCTGATGTCACTGGCATCTTGTAAGGCAACAAAAGGAATATCTCTGAAGTCTTGACGACCGTCTTTTATGCCGTGACCAATCGTCACAACCTGCGCATCAATACCACGACGTCGCAGTTCTCGAACGTGTCCTGCAGTATACGTTTCCGAGCCCCCCGTCCCAGCGAGCATTGGTTCTCCTGGCGGCCACACAAATGAAATCATTTTCTTCCTCTTTTATAGTTGAGGCTGAATCAAGTAAGAAAACAAAATCGCGAGTCAAGAATCCTTAGAAAATCTAGCTACTACTAGTATATCAAACAAAATACGTATCCACTAACCTGAATACGTATTTGGCTTTCGTTCGAATCTATCTTCGATGAGAGTAGAGGTCTAAAACTTACAACTCCAGGTAATTGCGAACTTGCTCATTCAGGTTGCTCGTAATATAGTTTTTAATATCTTGAATTTTTATCCATTTAATACTGAATATTTCAGGGTCATTTGTTTCAATTGGCTCGCTTAATTCATCCACCTCGCAAGCAATGTATGAAACATGTACAGGAAAAGAGTCGTGCTGTCGTTCATCAATTATACTTTTGGGATTGACACTGTAGCCAGTTTCTTCAAGAGCCTCTCTTGCGACGGCATCAAAAACAGTCTCGTTGTCTTCAATCTTTCCACCCGGGAAAGTCCAGCTTAATATACTGCCGTATCTACCTTTTTCCTTTTTTCGACGCTCAATCATAAGAACCGTGCCATCACGAACTACCACCGCAAGTACGATTCTTTTCATTGCACTATCCATTCACTCCATAATAACAAATAAGTATTCACTATAGCGTGAATACTTATTTGACTTTAGTTCGAATATATCGTGGCTGGGCGCTGTGGTCAAGGAATAAATGTGGGTTCGAATCCCTCAAGACTGGACTTTCGAGGCACATATGGTGTCTCAGGTTATTGAGCGTACAGGTCTAGTACCAGACTCACGCGACTATGGGTGTGAGTCGGACATAATAATGAGCCAGCCTGAGTCGGGGCGAAGGGACTTGAACCCTTGATCTCATGCTCCAGAAGCACGCGGCTTAACCAACTAGCCTACACCCCGACTCAACCTACCTCTACTGCTATTATACTCTTGATTCCTTTCTCAAGAAGGATACACGAGGAAGCCCGAAAACTAAGACTATATACTATACCTTAGTAAGTTGACAAACGTCAGGATGCTTTTAAGTTGAGCAAATCATACGCAAACGCGTGAAAGTACCTAAGAATTTTATAAGCTTCCGTCTTGTCTTTTGATCGATGAGCAGCATCGCTCGCCCTGCCGTATACATCTCTAACCAAACTACCGACCAGTGAGTCAATAATATCAATATTGTTGACTACCTGTTTTTGCTTTGAATCCGAATTATTTTGCTCTAATATATAGCGAACTTTTTGCTTTTGCGTGGGACCGGAAGTATCAGCTTCTTGCTTATACCACTTTTGCTTTAATACCTCATCGGCTGGCGCAAACTGTTCGAGAATTTTGCGTAAGAGTTCCCTTATTGTATGAGCTGTGCCATCCCAATTCAATCGATCTTCATCTTGAAAATCAGCAGTAATCTGCAGGTAGCTATCAGCCATAGCATCAGATACGTCACGTAACGCCTGCAGAATAGGTTCGTCCATATAAAGGTTCTTCTGAGCGTCTGCTGTAGGTCTCCTCGTGACGTTTTCGTTAATCCCCAAGTTTGCTGCACTCTGCCTGGCAAGTCTTGCTTGCTTCAAGGCAAGGTCAAACCTTGATCTTATCTGATCGTCCACTCAACTAACCCTCACGAAGGGTAAGCAAATGCTCCGACATGCTCTTGAAGATAGCGTCATATTGTTCTGGTGTCGCATCTTCCGGTAATTGAATCTGGATATTGAAGTTAAACTGTGGAACAAGCTGTTTTTGCTCCAACTTTGTCGACGCTTGATGTTGAGGCTCTTGGCTAGAACTACCTTTATCAACGACGCCTGAACTCTTCTCCAGGATTAACCCTTCATTTGAAGCATCGATATTTAACAAATCCTGAGTAGCAATCGTTGGCTTACCTGAGAATTCTTGGATAAAGCCGTAGTCTTCAAGATTCTCCATAAAGATCTCGTACGACGCCTTGGCATCTTTCTCGTTTAGGCCACCAAGCTGCTTTAGTGCGTCAACCGCGATTGGCTCGCTTGGGACACCTTTGCCTTTGTACTTCTCATAAAATCTACTAAAGAGATCATTTGAAAATAGAACCTTCAAAATACTGTCAGTGAGAGACTGACCGCCCGTACTAACGACCGCTTTGCCTAAATCGGTAATCCCTAAACGTTCAGCTTGATAACCGCCTGTCGTCAACCCATAACTACTGGATGTGGTAATAAGCATTCGGCTAGGACCGCTACCGGGTGACTTACCCAATTTATCAAATACGACGAGGCGTGGAACGGGATCTCCCTCGCCAAGCTCAAATATCATTTTTGGAAGCGCCAACACTTTTTTCAGTGAGATACGCGGAAACGCGTTCCGAGAACCTTTATCCTCACCGTTGGTTGGTTGGTTCTGTTTTTGAGTTGATTCTTTTACCTGTTCGTCTTCCATGGTCACCCTCACTTTCAGACTATTTGTTATTAGTATTCTCTCATTAATCATTATACTATATACTGTTAGTGTTTTGAAATAGTATTGTTATACCATAAGCGGTTTCGGTTTGCGTTTGTGCAGAAATAGCATCCTATCACGTTAAGGGAACTGGGATGCTATTAATGCCTCATCTGGCTGAGCATGGCTGTGCCGCTGCAAAGTCATGTTTTAGATAATAGGGGTGAGTGTGAAAGATGATACCAAAATGATACCGATTTTAGACTTTTCGCAAAAATTAACATATAGTGAGTCTTATGAGCAAGGTTGATTGGGCGGTGGCAGAAGTAAATATATAACAAAACCGCAAGCCAGCTA
>DODJ01000001.1 GCA_003545655.1 Candidatus Saccharimonadota bacterium | reverse complement strand
AGTTCGCGATCATCCATAATATCGAGTAATCCTGTTGTAGCCGCAACAACAGCGTGTTTGGGGTCACGCCCCGTCGCGAAAGCATTGGGCGCAGCATCGTGAATAATATATACCTTCGGCATAGGCATACCTAACGTAATGGACAGGTTCTCAACCGTGCGGTATAGCCGTGGGTTATCGCGCTTCTGAATTTCCTGGGCGCCAGTCATAGCAACCGCAATGCTTCCAGCGGCGAAGTACTGAATAAGCGCATAGATAAGCGCCCCACCAAGTACCCACCAGGTAATCGACGTATCAGCACCAAACAGGTAGCTAATAGCAAACCCAAGCGCAGTAATAAGGCCAACAAACACCGCCATAATCAAGACGGTGTTACGTTTATTGGTGGCAATTGCTTTATACATTGGCGATTAGAATTTTACGTCTACTGGCTTCTCTACCGCTTCGCGTTCAGTTTCATCAACATCAAAGAATTCGCGATTCGTAAACTTGAACATGGCCGCCACAACGTTAGCTGGGAAGGTCTGAATCTTCGTGTTTAGTCCGGTAACGCCTGAGTTGTAGAAGCGACGCGACGCCTGAATTTTATCTTCAGTGTCAACAAGTTCGTTTTGGAGTTCTTTAAAGTTTTCGTTCGCTTTAAGATCGGGATAGGCTTCAGCGACAGCAAACAGGCTTTTTAGCGCGCCCTCAAACTGATTTTCAGCAGCCGCAGTATCTTTTACTCCCTTGGCATTCATCACCTGTGCACGAGCTTCAGTCACCTTTTCAAATACACCTGATTCGTGTTTAGCGTAGCCTTTTACGGTTTCAACAAGATTAGGTATAAGATCAAGACGACGCTTTAATTGAACATTAATATCACTCCACGCTTCATCAACCCGAATACGTAGCGTTACTAAACTGTTATAAGTAACCCAAATAAAAATACCAATCAGCGCAACAACACCGAGGGCAATCCATACTGCAATCATCTTTTATACTCCTTACTTTCTATACTCTTAGTATAGCAAACCCTCGGCAAAAAACCGAGGGTTTCATATACTGGTGCGCAGAGCGGGACTTGAACCCGCACGGCCGTTAAGGCCAAGAGATTTTAAGTCTCTCGTGTCTACCAATTCCACCATCCGCGCATATATCGCCACTTATTGTACCATTGGTCTGCAAATTCTATAAGTGATATAATTTACCAATTAAACAGTGCTCTAAATGCCACACCCTAAAACCAGATAGTCAGTACTATCTCAAAGACAAAGCCTCCGGGAGATTACACGCTCAATGTAAAGACTGTTATCGAGCTTACCGTATACAACATTATCCAGAATATTATCAGAAAAACCGCGCGCAGCACCTCGCTAGAGCTCGGGTTAGACGTATAGCTATGCGAGAAGAATATCGTCGTAACATGTTACATTTTCTTAGTGATAAAAAGTGTAGTATTTGTGCGGAGTCGGATATACGTACTCTCGAATTTGATCATATTAACCCTACGACAAAGCAGTTCTCTATCTCGCAGGCAGTCAGACTTGGCTATTCTTGGGGAGATATTCTGAAGGAAATAGAAAAATGTCGCATTTTATGTGCTAATTGTCATAAAAAACACACAGCCCTTCAAACGGGCTGGTATAAAACGTCTATCCATGGAGGCACGGACCGGAATCGAACCGGCTTATAAAGTTTTGCAGACTTCCGCGTAACCATTCCGCCACCGCGCCATCTGTTGATTTATTATACCAGAAACCAAGGCAAGAGCATGTTATAATACCAGTAGAAATAGGCATAAGGAGAATATATGTCACATCATGAATCAGCCCCCGTCAAAACATCGACACCGCAACAGCCAGCCCCTACCCCTGCTGCACCCCCTAGCGATACCCGGCTTGGCAAATTAAAACTTGCCTTCTTGTATGTACTTATTGCTGGTCTCGCGAGCTCGGCTATCGTGGCAGTTGCAGCTCTCCTTCTTTGGGACTTTACGAGCGCAATGGCTCGTTCACTCCTAACGATCTTCATCTTCTTTACCCATAGTCTTTTGGTACTTGGGGTGCTATGGGCAGATAAGCGTAACCAGGTTGGGCGGCTTATCCTCCCCACTACGATTGTCGTGCTAGCGTTAGCCAACATGATTACCACCACACTTGGCACCTGGGATATTATTAGCGCCGAAACAGCCTGGCGCGCGGTAGGGCTCTACTTCTTAGCTCTAGGTGCGGTGTTTGTAATTAATGCCAGCCTTCAGCTTCGTATCGCCCACCAAGCGGTACAAATTGCACTGTACACCTCTATTGGGTTTATTGTCGCTACAGTTGTTGCGGTTTCCCCTTGGGTGCTTCAAGTGGTCGAGACTTTCGACCCACTTTACTACCGGATTGTTGCTGCTCTAGCAATCCTTACAACAGCCTCGTTCCTTATTGCTCTTATTTTAAGGGGTATTGCTTTGGCCCAGCACCATGAACTAACCTCAACCAAACCGGTGTCTGAACCCACCCCTAATGGCCTTCTGGTAATCTATATTATTACCGGCACTATCACGGCGATCGTATGGATGAGCGGTCTTACAGGGCTGCTTATAAGCGGTATGACCACACAGTCGCGTCCATCGTCACCTACCTACGACAATCGCCGTTATTATTAATACGCATTCTCTCAGCTAATTCTCCGTTTTAGGGTGTTTAATAGGGGGTAATAGCATATAACTATTTCAGCAAAAGGGTCCATACATGACAGAACACAGCGAGGAAACGCCAACAAATAAAACCGCGAAAGCATCAGCCGAAGCACCACAACCAGTAACTACACTACCTAAAAAGAGGCCAGCACTTTTTGCAACTGGCATTGTTGTTGGCGCGCTTGCGCTAATGGGGCTTGGTATTGGTGGAGGTATTCTTATCGAACAGGGGCTTGACGAAAGCTCTATAGCTACTCCGTCACTGTCAACTGACGGAGATGGTAACACTGCCATAACTCAAGAAGAAAGTACTATCGCTGCAGTTGCAGAAAAAGTCGGACCAAGCGTTGTATCAATTATTACGCAAACACAAATCCGCTCGTACTACGGCACTACGTCGGGTGAAGGTGCCGGAACCGGTATCATTGTAAGTAAAGATGGCTACGTAATGACAAACAACCACGTTATCGATGGCGCAAATACCGTTTCTATTATTGATAGTGAAGGAGTCCTTTACGAAGATGTTACGATAATTGGCCGCGATCCACTAAACGATATCGCCTTCCTTAAAATCAACTCGACCGACACCTTTACGCCCGCCGAACTTGGTAACAGCTCGTCTATCCGTGTTGGCCAGCAAGTTGTAGCAATTGGTAACGCGCTTGGACAATACAGTAATACTGTTACAAGCGGTATCGTTTCCGGAACCGGTCGTCCTGTCACGGCTAGTTCAGGCTACGGCGATAGCGAATCGCTTACCGACCTTATCCAAACTGATGCTTCGATTAACTCGGGAAACTCAGGCGGCCCGCTCGTAAACATGTCAGGTCAGGTAATCGGCATTAACACAGCAATCGTTGAGGATGCGAATGGCATTGGGTTCTCTATCCCTATTAATTCAACTAAGGGTGTACTTGCCGAAGTCCTCGAAACTGGTGAAGTAAGCCGCGCCTACCTTGGCGTAAACTACCTTAGCGTTACGCCGGATGTTGCTCGTGAATACAGCCTTCCGGTTACCTACGGCGCCTACATCTACACAAGCCAAGGTACAAACTCTGTAGCATCAGGGAGCCCCGCCGCCAAGGCTGGTCTACAAACCAATGACATCATCGTGAAAATTAATGACGAAACAATTGGTGAAGATGGCGGGCTTTCAAGCATTATTGGGCAGTACCGCCCTGGTGACACCGTGACCGTTACCTACCTTCGTGATGGTAAAGAAGCAACCACAAAGTTGACGCTTGGTACCTATTCGTAGAGGGCGTATACTAAAAGGTGATGTACAGAAAGGCGCCAGAAACACCATTCACCGCAAAAGAATACATAAGTGCTCAGAATTTCGCTGAGCACTTTTCTTTTGCTCGTCGCCTTCGTGTGGCCTCTGGTGTCGCTGGTGCTGCACTTGCCTTAACAAGTTTAGGAGGATACTACGGTATAGACGTTGCGAGCAATCGTGACCGTGAACAATCTGCAACAATTACACTTGATAACCGCGCCGAGCCGTCACTCCTTGTCCCCAACCCCTCGGCTTTTACTGTCTACGTCGATGGATACGGCTCTATGAATGCAAACCTATTTGCGGACAAACTTGGCCCAATAACCAGCGCCATTACAAACGGCCCCTATTATTCGGCTAATTTTGGCGACGCTCCCATTGATACCTCACTACTCGCAAACGAAGTACTCTCTACTGCCCAGGATACTCGCTACGAGTTCGTCTCGTTCAATGGCTTTAGCGCCGGCGGGCTGCTTACTATTGAAACTGCCGAGAAAACCATACAAAATACCAACCTTCGCGTTGACGCCCTCTTTCTTACCTCAAGCCCAAGTAGCGTCGAGAGTTTGCGGCCCGATCGCATTGAGCAGCTATGGTGGTTAAATACCGCAGCTAAGCTCCCTGGCGCAAAATATTCTTCAGCTATGCGCTGGCTCATTAGTATGGCCTCCGATGTCGACCAATACAACACGGGCGACCCCATGGATTTCTTTAGAGTATGGGGTGAAAATAGTAGTGAAATTCAACGTCGCGCTGAGCCAGGTGTTGCCCAGTTAGACGACCAAGCCCTGGCTATTATTAATGCGGACGTACCCGAGAGCCTTCGTACTATAGGTAATTTACGAGGCGAAAAACAAATGCCCGTTATTGTGTACCTCGCCGCCGAAGACCCCTCTGCAGACACAAGCGTAAATACCGATAAAGCCGCCGATGACACCTGTAGCGCAGCTGCCGAAGCCGGGCTTACCTGTTTAGCCTATAAGGTCCCCAACGTGGTCCATTCAGTATACCAGCTTGACGCTACATCGTATGCTGCCATACTAGAAGGTGCTCAAGAAGAAATTCAGGCGGCTATCGCTGAGGAACGTACGTACTACGAGTTACTTAACCCCGTGAACAGGCCTAGTCTTTTATCTCCCCTTCAATAGATACTTTGGGGAGTGTCTTATCAAGCCATTTTGGTAGCCACCACGCGGCTTTACCAAGGTAGGACATAACAATCGGCACAATCACCATACGTACTACAAACGCGTCTATAAAAATACCGAGCGCTAATGCAAACCCGATCGACTGAATCGTCGAGTCATGATTGCCGATAAACCCAGCAAACACCGAAATCATAATAAGCCCAGCCGCCACTACCACTCGACTCCCCAGGGCATACCCTTGCAGTACCGCCTTTTTAGCGTCTTTGGTTTTGTGGTAGGCTTCTTGCATACCCGACACTAAGAAG
>DODJ01000035.1 GCA_003545655.1 Candidatus Saccharimonadota bacterium | reverse complement strand
GCCGAGGATGTAGCCGGTTACTTCGGTGGGGGCGGGCATGGCTACGCTGCAGGCTTTAAGTTATTTGAGACCTACGATACCATACGAACAGAATTACTAACCGCTGTCGAGAAGGCGATTACTACCTATGAAACTGCAATTTCATAACCAACGTACCAAAAAACTCGATGAGTTTGCTCCGCTAGAACAGGGCAAGGTGCGTCTGTATACCTGTGGCCCCACCGTATATAACTCTCTTACGGTAGGTAACTGGACGGCGTACATTTATTGGGACACGCTAGTACGCGTACTTACTGCCGCTGGATACGATGTCACCCGCGTAATGAACATTACTGATGTTGGCCACCTTGTAAGTGATGCCGACGAAGGCGAAGATAAGCTTGAAAAGGGCGCCCGCCGTGAAGGAAAAACCGCCTGGGATATAGCCGCACAGTACACGGATGATTTTGTGAAAGGCATGCACGACCTAAACCTTATCGCCCCAACCTACCTACCAAAAGCAACTGAGTACATTCCTCAACAGCTCGCGCTTGTACGAACACTGAAAGAAAAGGGGTATACCTACCAAATTAGTGATGGTATTTATTTTGACACTGCAAAGTTTCCTACCTATGGTGATTTTGCCGATCTTGACCTTGCATCCCTAAAAGCCGGTGCCCGAGTTAGCTATAATCCAGAAAAACACACACCGAGTGATTTTGCCCTATGGAAGTTTACCCCAGAGGGCGAAACCCGCGATATGCAGTGGACTACCCCCGCCGATCTGACCGACGAGCACCAAGAGCGCCCTGGATTTCCCGGTTGGCACCTAGAATGCTCTGCAATGGCCATGGAATTACTAGGCGATAGCATCGATATCCACACCGGAGGTATCGACCACATCCCCGTACACCACACCAACGAAATCGCTCAATCGGAAGCCGCAAGCGGACAATTGTTTGCGTACTATTGGCTTCATAATAACCACCTTAAGGTAGATGGAACAAAAATTAGTAAATCCCTAGGAAATGGGTACACATTGCACGACCTTTCCAAGCATGGCTTCGACCCGCTTGATTTTCGTCTTTTTATTCTTCAAAGCCACTATAGGACCGAGGGAAACTTTACCTTCGAAAACGTTACTGCAGCAAAAAATCGTCGACTCCATTGGCGCAATATTGCTGCGCTTCGACATCAAACTCACGACACACTCTCTCCACAAGGTCGTATCGAGGAGGATAGCGCAACTGTTTCACTTTATGCCGCCGGAAGAGCCCTGTTAGAGGCGCTCGCAGACGACCTTAACACCCCTGAAGCACTTGCTATAATTGATGACGCATTCGCCAAAGTGAGTACTGCAAAAATCACCTCAGTGCACCACCATGCGCTTATACGTTTCCTAGAGACCATAGACGAACTTCTGGGACTTCAGCTTATAGCTACAACACCCGACATAACGGATGAGGTAAAGCAGCTCGTTATCCAACGCACGCGTGCTCGAGAGAGCAAGGATTATGCAAAATCAGACCAGCTCCGTGCAACATTAGAAGCCTCGGGTATTATTGTCCGTGACACTCCCTCTGGTGTTATCTGGGAATACGCTGCCTAATTTACGCAGCCTGCTTTTCGGCTTTTTTCTCTCCGCTACGACGGCTCTCTAAAAATTCCTCAACCAAAATTCGAACCGTACCCGCAATAGGAATAGCGATAATACCCCCAATAATACCAAACATATACAAGCCAATTGTCACCGCCGCTAAAATCATAAGTGCTGATAAGTCGATACGTTTTGCCTGAATATTAGGGGCAATAAGATTGTTCTCGATTTGCTGGTATACCACAAAGTACACAACATATACGATAGCTGCCCCAGGGCTATTAAGAAGCAGTAATAGGGTAATGATCGCCCCGCCGATTGTCGCACCAAACATAGGAATAAGTGACAAAATAAAGGTAATGACTGCCGTAGGCATTGCCAACCCGCCATCAAAGTTAAATATGTAGCTAAGGACGAATACAAAAAGCCCCGCTGCAGTAGCCCCAATGGCAGATACCGTAAGTTGACCAGTAACGTACCCCGTAAACACACCATAAATACGCCGAAGTACGTGTTGATGCTTTTTCATTTTCCCTTCATTTTTATAGAGACGCCATAGTCGTTTAATCCACTCTGGGCCTTCTACAAGCATCAAGAAGGTAAGCACGAGTATAAGGATGAGTGCGGCAAGTCCAGCAAACACTGAACCAAGGCTTGCAACAGCGCTCTGCCCAACATTACCCGCCCACTGGCCTGCACTTTCTTGTATAGACGCTAGTGCCGTATCAAGCTGCCCCTGTAACCCGTACTGTGTAAGAAAATCCCGAAGCCCTTCCCACTGTGAGGTAGCCGATTCTACCACCGCTGGTGCAGTTTGCGCGAACTTGGCTGTTTGTTGGACTATCGGTGGAATTACCAAGACAATAATACTTCCAAGAATTGCTATAACAGCAAGATAGGCAATAGCGGTTGCGCCGACTCGACTTTTACCAGGAAGGCGGCGAGCTATAGATGATACCGGGCTATTCAATGCCAAAGCTAAGAATACAGAAATCCCCAAAATAATCAGTGCAGTTGACGCTTGGTAGAGAAGAAACGCCGCTAAGCCTATACCAAAAATGACCAACCAAAAGCGTACAAATGTCCGTGTATCTATATCTATTTTTGTTCTCATAGCTGTAGTATACACCGCCTACGACCATTTAGGGTAGCCCTATCGACAAACCCGCTCTGCTTATCTATAGTTAAGACATATGAATACGGTGGGAGCTGGGCTACAGAATAGCATAGAAGGTGATGTATACACTGACGCTGCAACACGAAAGGCGGTACAACGCGATGCGAGTATTTTTAGCCTTACCCCTAAACTAGTGGTATACCCTAAAACAGTGGCCGACATAAGCTCAATCGTCACGTTTGCGAAACATAGCGGGTATTCTATAACGCCAAGGGGTGCCGGAACCGATATGACCGGCGGGGCAATTGGCGGCTCTATTATTATTGACACTACGCGTTACTTAACCACAGTACGTGAAATAACTTCGTCACACGTTACCGCCGAGCCAGGCACACCACTTCGTGTAATAACCCCCAAACTAGCCGCTGCCCAACGCCAATTCGCAAGCGCCCCTACGAGCGCGCACACAAGCACTTTTGGCGGTATGGTAGCAAACAACGCCGGAGGGGTATACTCGCTTCAGTTCGGAAATACTAATGGTTGGGTAAGGAAGATGAAGGTAGTTCTTTCAGATGGTAACGAATACACGCTTACGCCCTTAACACACGCGCAATTAAAAAGGAAGATGCGTCAGGATACTTTCGAGGGGCGCATATATACACAGCTCTACGAGCTTATAGAGCACAATTACGATACTATTAAGAACGCCCGCCCCCGCGTTCCACGGTCTAATTCTGGATATGCACTGTGGGATGTATGGGATAGAGAGTCGGGAATCTTCGACCTAACTCAATTATTCACAGGAAGCCAAGGAACCCTAGGCATCATCACCGAAGCTAGCGTAGAGACAGTCTCTCTTCCCGCTCATACGGCAACACTACTTGCCTATATCTCGAGCTTACACAGCCTTGATGTCATTGTGCAGACTATTATGCGCCATGCCCCTGCGGCGTTTGAGGGGTTTGATGAGTCCGGTTTCCGCGCCAACTCTGCGTTACATACGCAACTTGGTCTTGCAAGCTTACTTAAAAACCGTACCGGGAAGGGAATGTTTTTTGGCATCGAGCTTCAGGCGTCTTCCGAAGAGGCGCTTATACAAAAGGTAGGGGCACTCCGTCATGACCTGAAGAGGGTGAAGAAGGTGAAAGTTGATGTAGACCCCATTGGTGCCCATAGCACTGCATTCTGGCGTGCACGACGGTCGGCGCTTGCGCTTCTTCGAGCACAGGCACAGGCATTCCACGGTGCGCCCTTTATTGATGATTTAGCCGTACCGCCAGTCGCGCTTGGTGTAGTACTTCCAAAAGTACAGTCGTTGCTGCGTCAGTACGCCTTACCAGCCTCAATCCACAGCCACCTTGGTGATGGCGTTGTTCATATTATCCCTATAGGGCCAGTCCTTTCCAAAAAACACCGCGCAAAATTAGCGCCCCTTATGCGCGACCTCACGACCATCGTTAAAGAGCACGGCGGGGCGCTTTCCGGCGAACACAACGACGGCATGCTCCGCGGGCCATGGCTACGAGCCGCCTTTGGCCCTGAAACCTACGCGCTATTCGTGCAAACGAAAGAAATATTCGACCCAGACTATATATTTAACCCCCACAAGAAAACCGATGCCTCGTGGTCGTACAGCACGCACCATCTGGCTTTACCTATGATGCTAGATAATGTATAGTAATAAATACAATGGCTACGATAGGTTGTGTAAAGGAAGCGACACGGATACTAGGGGATAAATGGACACCCCAGCTTCTCCGTTTTTTTGTAAACGAGGAAACCGTCCGTTTTTGTCAGCTACAAGATCTTACCGAGGGAATCAACCCTCGCACACTTTCAGCCAGGCTTGATAGCCTGGAAAAAGAAGGCATTATTGAAAAGGTTTCTCATAGCGATTCCTCGCGCTGCGAATATCGCCTCACACAAAAAGGGACTGAGCTCACTCCAATTCTTCGGGATATGCAGGCCTGGAGCGAACAGTACGCCTCGGCCTAACATGGCACTTTTCTTGCTATTTGTTTATAATTAAGCAAGATTTCAGCTAAGAAAGGTACACTAAGAGGTATGAGAGTACTCGTCGTCGAAGATGAACATAAAATCGCCCGTGCACTTGCCAAGGCCCTTGAGCAAGAAACCTACGCTGTCGATATAGCGTACGACGGCGACGAGGGATACGCTATGGCCACTACCGAGCCGTATGACGTTGCTATTATTGATCGCATGCTACCAGGTGAACACGACGGGGTTGCTATTGTTAAGGCTATGCGTGAGGCAAAAATTCACACACCTGTACTTTTCTTAAGTGCGCTTGATAGCATCGCCGAGCGCACCACCGGCCTCGATGCAGGCGCTGATGATTACCTCGTAAAGCCATTCGCGCTCGAAGAGCTCCTCGCCCGCGTACGAGCTCTTCTTCGCCGCCCAACCGAACAACAGTCGGATATTTTAACTGCCGGTGATCTCACTTTAGACACCGTCACCTACAGTGTTGTACGTGGCGGAAAGCCCATTCAACTTACCAGTAAAGAGTTCGCGCTTCTTGAATACCTTCTTCGAAACCAAGGCCGCCCCATTAGTAAGGAAGTTATTATTAGTCACGTCTGGGACTACGACGCCGACATTCTGCCAAACACTGTTGAGGTGTACGTGAAATACCTACGCAACAAAGTTGATACCCCCTTCGGAAAATCACTCATACACACCGTACGCGGGTTTGGGTACAAGCTAGAGGCTTGATATGCAAAAAATGTTTCAGTCAGCCACGCTGAAGCTCACCGTATGGTATCTTGCCCTCATAATGGCGGTAAGTATCACCTTTAGCGTCGTCATCTACCAGCTTAATTCTAATGAGCTTAAGGCACGGCTCGAAAGTTTACAGCATAGTCTTATAGACGATATCCCCATTATTAGTTCGAATGGATCGGTGTATTTTGGCTATGGTCCTGGTACGGCGTACTTTATTGAAAGCAATAAGGCAGCCGCCCAGATGACCCTCACGCTTGTATACATTAACCTATTCGTCTTCGGGGCTGGGGGACTAGTAAGTTACTGGCTTGCTCGGCGTACGTTACGGCCTATTGAAGAAGCTCATGAATCACAAAGCCGCTTCACAAGCGACGCTAGCCACGAGCTGCGCACCCCACTCTCAGCAATGAAAACTGAGCTAGAGGTAACGCTGCGCGACGCGAACCTATCCACAGACGAGGCGCGTGAAGTACTTGAAAGCAACCTCGAGGAAGTAAATAAACTTATTCGTCTGTCTGAAATGCTCCTTCAGTTATCTCGACTTGATAACACGAAATTAGAGCAGACAAGCGTTGATCTTGTAGCCCTCCTAGAAGAACGTTTAGAGGCCCGTAGCAAAATGCGTAAGCGATTTGATGTATCCACGCGTAAGAAAGCCCTTACCCAGGGTAACGAAGCGGCCTTGAGTGAGCTTATGGAGATACTCATTGACAACGCCCTGAAATACAGCCCGGCAAACTCCAAAATTGCCATTCGCCTTTTTCAGCAACGTGGGTATGTAGGGTTTGAAATAAAAAATGTCAGCAAAAAAATACCCGAAGAAAAGCTCGAAAAGCTATTTGACCGCTTTTTTAGAGCTGATACTTCACGCACTAATAGCGCCCAGAACGGCTACGGCTTAGGGCTCTCTATTGCCAAGAAGATAGTGGATATCCATCATGGCTCGATTACCGTAGCGAGCACTGATGAACACATCACATTTACTTTTTTCGTTCCTATACTACGCCGTAACTCGTCTACAGCGGCAAGGAAAGACCCGTCTCCTTCAGGACAAAAATAGAATAGAAAATTACAACAGAATTCAGTACGCATTTCAGAGTTCTCTCAGAATTGAATGGCATACTAAAGTCAGTAGCACAGGCTACATAACAAAGGCCATACAGGCCACACACAAAGGAAGGGAGTGAACAACTATGAACACAACCACCACCATACCACAAGAACAAAAAACCATCTTGCTAAGCAAGAAGGGCATGAAAGAGCTTCGCCACACCATCGCTCAACTAGAGCACGACCGACTTGCGATAAGCCGAAGTCTCCGAGAAAGTGACAAAACGACTGGTCATGACGATCGGTTTGAGAGGAACGAAAAACTTCTTCGCTTAGAGGCCATCGAGGCCGAACTAGCCGAGAAGCAACACACTCTACAGCGAGCAAAACTCATGCCTAGCCGGAAAGCGCGCATGAAAGTCGCTGTCGGGTCAGTAGTTGACCTTATTGACCAGCAGGGAAGAATGTTTCGCTACACACTCGTAGAAAGTATCGAAGCAGACCCAAGTGACGGCCGCATCTCCGTTGTTAGCCCCCTAGGAAGCACCCTTGTGGGTAAAACCGTAAAAGATATGGTTGAATGGTCGAATGGCGCCGGCAAGGCAACACTACGGCTTGTAAATGTTACCTAGCCAGCTTCGCTGAATTTCACCACTCAAGAAAGGCCTCGTAAAGAGGTCTTTCTGATACAATAAAGCTAATGCTTTTCTACCAAAAAACACCAACACAAACCCTTGAGGAACTCCACACCTCAGAAAGTGGATTAACCCGCACTCAAGTAGCTGAACGTCGTAATAAATATGGCCTCAATGAGCTCACTATAAAAGGTGAGCCCCTATGGAAAAAACTTCTCGAACCGTTCTGGAACGTGTTTACTGCCGTGCTTGGCCTCGCTATCATCATTAGCCTTTTTCACCACGCCGTGTTTGACGCCATTATTATAGCTGTTATTATCTTGGCAAGCGCAGGAATTTACTACGTACAGCGGTTCTCTACAGAGCATATCCTACGCACATTACAAAAGAAAAATGCCCAACGGGTCGAGGTTATTCGTGGTGATATCAGTACGACAATTGACGCCAGTGAGCTCGTCCCTGGCGATATTGTAAAACTCGGCGAAGGGGATAAAATACCTGCAGACATTCGCCTTATCGAATCTGAAGCCGTACGGACCGACGAGGCCGTCCTTACCGGAGAGTCAGTACCTGTAGCGAAAACTATCGAAGCGCTTCGCAGCACTAAAGAGGTGTACGAGCAAAAAAACATTCTCTTCCAGGGATCATTTGTTGTAAGCGGGCAGGCTACGGGGGTTGTCATCTACACAGGCAACGACACCGAATTCGGGCGCATAGCTGCGCTTACTGGTAAAGCGCCCGGCTCGGCTTCAAGCCCAGTTCAAAAGAAGATAGATAAGTTAATCAGCTATATTATCGCCGCCGTAGGGGCCATGGCTATATTGGCGTTTGTGCTCGCGATCTATCGTGGTATCGAGTTTGCCGAGGCGCTTCGCTTTGTTATAGCGTTATCAGTTTCCGCAGTGCCCGAAAGCCTTCCTGTGGCGATATCGGTTATTCTCGTACTCGGTATGCGCCGAATGGCGGCTAAAAAGGCGCTTGTACGCAGTATGACGGCTATCGAATCTATCGGTGTTATTACCACCATCGCAACCGATAAAACCGGTACGCTTACAAAGAATGAGCTTTCCGTACAAGAAACCTGGCAACCTAGCTGGAGCGCCCATCATCTTCCGACGGTCGTGCACAAAACCATAAATCACCACGGTGAGCGAAGCCGCGATCCATTAGATATTGCGCTTATTAGTTTCGCTCCGGCCGAAGAGGCCGTAGAACTCAAGGGCGAGTCTGTTGCCAAATTACCCTTCGACCAAGCCTACTCTATGAGTGGTAATGTCTGGAACCACAAAGGAACGCACGAGCTTGTCGTAAAGGGCGCACCCGAAGCAATTATGCACCGCAGTAAGCTTACCGTTGTGCAAAAAGAAGAGATAGAAGCCGCCCTTCAGCAGCTAACCACCCAAGGGTACCGGGTTATCGCACTCGCAACCTCACCCCTTGACGCACCATTAAAGACTTTTAGTGAGCTCCACGCAAAGGCAAAGCTAGAGTTCGCTGGCCTTGTAGCGGTTGCGGACACACTGCGCCCTGGCGCACATCGTGCCATAGCCGCCGCCCGACAAGCGGGCGTTTCCGTTCGTATGATCACTGGTGATCACCTAGAGACCGCCTATGCCATTGGGCGCAAGCTAGGCCTTGTGGACTCGCGTGATCAAGTATTCGATAGCCGCCGTATGACCGACATGACCGACAAGCAACTTGCGCTTGAAGCCGAACGCGCTCGCGTCTTTTCACGTGTTACTCCAGAAAACAAGTTCCGTATTCTACAAGTGCTAAAACTAAAGGAAGTCGCCGCCATGACGGGAGACGGGGTGAACGATGTTCCGGCCTTAGCCAGTGCCCACGTTGGTGTAGCTATGGGAAGTGGCTCTCAGATTGCCAAGGACGCCGGGGATATTGTTCTGCTTAACGACGATTTCTCGAGTATCGTGCACGCTATGCGTGAGGGGCGGATTATCTTCGCAAATATCCGCCGCATGCTTCTGTATCTACTATCGACCAACATGGGAGAAGTGTTAACAACCCTTGGGGCGCTTATTGTTGGGATGCCCGCTCCGCTCGCGCCAGTACAGATTCTTTGGATGAACCTTGTAACCGACACAACCATGGTAATTCCCCTTGGGCTTGAACCCGGCGAGAAAACAGTCATGAAGCAAAAACCTGTCTCGCCAAAAGCACCCATTCTATCGCTTTATATGGTAAGCCGCATTATCCTTGTGGCATTGGTAATGGCCGGAACAGCCCTTGGCCTGTATGCCTACTTTAGCGCCCAGTATGGTGAAGATTACGGTAAAACCATTGCCTTTGTTTCTATGGTGGTTATACAATGGGCAAATGCCTTTAGTGCCCGGAGCATGTATGAGTCGGTGTTTACCCGCATTAAAACGTGGAACGGCGCGTTCTGGGGCGGGTTAGCCATTTCATTGTGTATGCAGGGTCTCGCGCTCTTTGGCCCGTTTCAGGAAGCTTTGCATATTACCCCGGTAGCGATTGGTGACATATTCATCGTAAGTGTTCTCGCGTTCTGTATTGCCATACTTGCCGTAGAGCTCCACAAATTCATTGGTCGCCGGCTACTTCGTACACACCTTAGTGAAAACTAAACACCCACCTTCCAGTGGGTGTCGCACCAAGGGTGCCTGTTGGGCATTAGGCGACTATACTAACAAGTGTCCAATTACCCCCATGGTTGTCGCTCCGCAGCTGGTACTGCGCCTTACCGTCAGTCATGGTGATAATTTCTGCTATATGCCCGCCTGTGCTTACAAGACAGCGAAGCCCAGCATCGAGGAACTCATAAATAGTACCGCGAAATTCCATGCGACGAGGGTACGCTGATAGGTTTTTCTTGAAGCCCATTTGAGTGATAGCAACTTGTTCGTTAATAGTGACACGATTCATTCTAATTCTCCTAAGGTTTTACGATTTGGCACCGAGAGCGCGTGGTGAACGCAAAAAGGCTGAGCAAAAGTTTGATCAGCAAACGGATTTAGGAGGAGTGATGTAGAGAGGGGAGCTTAGACCGTTCGACCGGGCGCCCTTTTTACTACATATCACGTAGAATTGTGTCGTTTGGCAGGGGCGCTTAGGCTCTTTCCCGGGATAATCCCATATGGGCTCGCAGGCCTGGTGTGCATACCGAACGTTTGGTGGCTTCTAAAGAGGTAAAACCCTCTTGCGTATACGCCTGTAAGTGGAAATCAGTACGTCTCCGCACCAGAAGTACTTACATGACTATATATAAGTATAGCGCGGGCATTAGTTGGAGTGTCAAGCCTTTTAATGTGTAATAATAGAACGAATGAAGCGTCTTCACACCCACTCCCAGCACTTCCTGCGAAGCCCTGCTACCGCGCAAGGACTTCTTCGGCGTTCATCAATTAAAAAGAGGAGCACCGTCTACGATCTTGGGGCGGGAAGCGGTGTAATAAGCTCGGTACTCGCAAAACATGCGCGTAAGGTTATTGCCGTAGAGGTTGAACCAGACACGCTTGAGATACTCAAGCGCAATATGGCACCCTACACGAACGTCGCTATTCTGCGTAAAGATATTCTTACCTTAGAATTTCAAAAAGAGCCGTATGCTATTTTTGCAAATATCCCATTCTCTATTAGCTCGCCACTCGTAGCGCGTTTGGCTGAGCTCACTAACAAACCTGAGGTAGCCTGTCTCATCGTCCAGAAACAATTCGGCTACAAACTGCAATCAAACACACCCGGCCAATTTACCAATCAGTTAGGTATGCTTGTTGGAACGCAGTATACCGTAACAGTCCTTAAGAATCTCCGTAAAACCGACTACTGGCCGCACCCCGCCGTTGATACTGTATGCATTGAACTCAAAAAGCGGAGAACTCCGCTCATAGAGCCCTCCCGTTTTGCAGCATACAAAAAGTTCACGGAAGACTGCTTTTCAGACCCAAAGAAGCTCGCCGTCATGCCACTTCATATCATTGGCATAAAGCCAGGTGCATCGCCCTCAAGACTTACGCTTGACCAGTGGCTTCTGCTTTTCCATAGCCAAAAGCGCTACTAATTGCTACACTTTAAACACTATGGAATACACTTCGCCACATGGTCTTGGCCTCGCAATTATCGTTGCGATCTACGCTATCGACCTCATCATCCGGCTTGCACTACTTATTTACATCCCCAAAAATCGCAAACCAACCGCAGCAATGGCGTGGTTATTGTTTATCTATATCATCCCTGTCTACGGAACTATCTTCTTCTTTATTATTGGTGGCACGAAGCTTTCTGTTCGACGACGCAAGGCACAACAACAAATCAATCTACTATTAAAGAGGTACAGCACGACACTGAAAAAAGCAGGGCTTACCGCACCAAAGCGCACCACCTACCTGTCCTACATGAAGCTAGGCGAGTCGCTCACAATGCTTGCGCCCACCCAACACAATACCGTCGCTATCCTCAGCGGGTACGACGAACTTATCGAAGAGATGACCGAAAAAATTCTCGCGGCTCGGTATTACGTGTATGTAGAATTCTATATCCTCGCCCTTGATAGTACCACCGAGCCCTTTTTTAAAGCGCTTGAGGACGCCGTCGAGAGGGGAGTGGACGTTAAACTACTATTCGACGCGTACGGCTCCGGGAAGTATCCACGATATAAGGAGATGCAAAAAAGACTTACCTCGATAGGTGTAGAGTGGCGAAAAATCCTTCCTTTTAGTCTTATCCCTCGCCGATACAACCGGCCAGATTTACGCAATCACCGCAAGATCCTCGTCGTAGATAGCTCGGATGCCTATATTGGTTCGCTTAACGTCATTGATAAAACCTATCATCGTAAAGACGACATATCGTACATTGAACTCGCCGTGCATATGCAAGGGCCAAGCGTCAATGAGGCGGCGGCAGTGTTTGCAAGCGATTGGTACTGCGAAACGGGTGAGTTATTAAAAGACTTCACCACCACACCACCAACCCATACAAAGGGGAGGGCACTTGTGCAGCTTATTCCTAGTGGTCCAGGCTACCCCTACCAAAATAACTTAAAAATGTTCGTGGCAGCCATCCAAGGGGCGCAGCGATCGGTAGTTATTACCAACCCCTATCTTGTCCCTGATGAGTCGCTCTTGAGCGCCCTTATTTCAGCAGCTCAAAGAGGGGTTAAGGTCTCAGTGCTTAATTCGACTGCCATCGACCAGTGGATGGTAGGACATGCGCAACGTTCCTATTACACCGAACTGCTACGTGCTGGTGTAGAGATATACCTCTACAAAAAACCTCAACTTGTACACGAAAAATTCATGGCCATCGATGAAGAAATCGGCATTATTGGTTCAAGTAACCTTGATATTCGCTCGTTCGAACTTAACCTCGAGTGTGTCGTAGTCGTATACAACCGTACTGCCGCCCGTACGCTTGCGAAGCATCATTATGAGTTGCGCGAGAACGCCCACAAAGTGCATTTAGAAACATGGAAAAAACGTAGCTTGTGGCAGTCATTTCTTGACAGTATTGCCCGGCTTACCTCGGCGCTTCAATAATATAAAACTACCCCAGCAAATACTGGGGTAGTTTAAGACGTAGCGGTATGTTTACCAGCTACGTTGACGGAAAGCACCACCTTGAGGGCGGTCACCACCGTAACTACGGTCGCCGCCTTCGCGGCGTGGGCGGTCTTCTTTAGGGCGTGCCAACGATACGTTGATTGCACGGCCGTCAAGCTCTTTACCGTTTAGTTCATCGACAGCTTTTTGGTTGTTGGCTTCATCGGCGTACTCAACAAAACCAAACCCGCGTGAGCGGCCGGTTTCGCGATCAGTAACAACGCGAGCGCTAGTTACTTCGCCAAGTGTTTCGAAGAATGCCTTTAGGCTGTCGTCGGTAGTTGCGTAGGCAAGGCTACCAATGAAAAGATTTTGTGCCATTGAAATGGAATCTCTCTTTACTTTTTACTGCTATTTTTCAGTGCGACCCTTGTACAGTATGCTTGCAAAAGAGTGGTGATTCCTTCTTAAACTTCCATGCACGTGTTACGACTCTGAACAGTGCTTAGTAAAGCATATATTCAATTAAAATACTAGTGTATACGGCAAAAAAGTGTACATTTATGCATAAATATGATATAATAAAAATTAGACCCTTTATAATTCGTCCGAAACCGAAAGGTTAGTCCATGAACCAACGTGTCAGGCAAGAGGCTAGCGCCTTTATTAGCGGCGGCAGAGACCCCCGGTACCCGCAGTGGGAACAGCTCGCTGCGTACCACCTGAATCAACTCATCGTTACCGATAACGATGCGGCGACCGGTAAGGTGCTCATCAACCTCTCAACACTCAACGCGCAGGAGGGTGTATCGGCTGGCACGCTCCTGCTCAGGAACGTGGCAGTATGCGATAGATTGGCGAGAGCACTCTCAGATCCAAAATCGTCACCCTGGCACGTGCTGTACCTACCGGCACTGGCGAGCTTCTCAGCGATTCGCTATGACCTGAGAGATAAAAGGTACATATAACCCCGCCACCCATCGAGCGACCACCCCGTGGACCTCTGGGTTCGCGGGGTTTTCGCTTTTTTGCAAAAAATATAAAAATATGTTGTAAATATTTAAAAATTATTATATAATGATTGTACAGTCACCCCGTACCCGAGAAGAGAGGAGGGTGATGCACGTTGGAATGTTCCGTGAATGTCACACTCATGTGGGAAGACTCACTCCCCATGAGCTACTGGAAGATGCATCGCCTCAACAGAAGGCTTGAGAAGAAGTTCAAGCTGGACAGGGGAGCGGTGTGGTCTCACAGAGGCAGGCATCTGGTGATTGTGAGCTTCACACTTCCCGAAACGGAAGCAATCACCCCCACATGGCTCGGCGAAGCCATCGCTGAATGCCTTGAAATTGGTGAAAACCAGCCTCACCAAGCGCTTGTAGAGCGCACAGACAGACATGCCATGCCCAGAATCGAGTTCTGGGAACTTCCACACACCTCGCCGTGGGCGAAGCTCCAGTTGTAACACAGCTGTCGCAGCTTCGCCTACGGGCGGGGTATTTTTATTTCAGCTTACCGACGCTCGATAAATGTAAGGGCCTTACCTGTGGCATTTCCGCGTCCCGTACGCCCAATCCGGTGCACGTAGTCTTCGTAGGTAGCTGGTTGGTCGTAATTAATAACGTGGCTCACATTAGGGATATCAAGCCCGCGAGCGGCCACATCGGTCGCAACAAGAATTCGAGCGTTGTTATCTTTAAAAGCCTTCAAGGCACGCTGTCGCTGTGATTGTGATTTGTTTCCGTGAATTGCCACCGAAGCAAAACCACTTTTCTCCAGAGAATCAGACAAACGTTGCACACCATACTTCGTTTCACCAAAAAGAAGTACCTTCTCGAAGTCATCTTGTCCAAGCATCGTAAGGAGTTTCTCCATCTTTTCTTCTTTCGAGCTCGCCTCGACCACATCCTGGTCAACGCGTTCACTCGTGTCAGCGGTGCGTACCGAAACCGTGACAGGGGAGTGTAAGAACTCTCGTGTCAGCTCTTGAATTTGCGGGGTAATCGTTGCACTGAAGAACAGTGTTTGACGCTCTGCGGGAGTACTGCTCGCAATGGTGCGAATATCGTTAATGAAGCCCATATCTAACATACGATCAGCTTCATCAAGTACGAGCACCTTTACGGCATCAAGCGAAAGCACACCTCGTTTAATAAGATCCATTGTGCGACCTGGCGTACCAATAACTACTTGAGGACGGCGGTTAAGTTGAGAAATTTGGCGTCCCATATTCATACCGCCCACAATAAGTGTCGAGTAAAGCTTCATACCGTAAGAGAAAGCACGGAACTGCTCGTCGATTTGCTGTGCTAACTCACGCGTTGGTGCCAAAATAAGCACCGACAAAGGATCCTTGTTTGCCGAAAGCGCTTCAATAATAGGAAGAAGGAAGGCAGCGGTCTTTCCCGTGCCGGTATTTGCAAGGCCAATAACGTCTTTGCCGTCCAAAATAGGCGGAATAGCTTGGTCTTGAATAGCGCTCGGTACTTCGTATTTCTTATACGCAATATTGCTATGGAGTTTCGGGCTGAAGGGGAAATCTGCAAACCGATGCGTTGGTTCGTAAGGAGTTTCAGCTTCGCCAATAGTTGCGCGGTTAATAAACTTGCTAGGGTGAATATACGCCCGCCCCTGAGATTTTGATCGACCACCACCTTTATGACGGGGGCGACGAGAAGTGGTAGGGCGCGCGGTATGACCGCCACGATACGGGCGTTTTTGTGAGTTTTGATTCATGAGTGCCTTTCTATTCGGCTAATTAATTCGCTGCAGACGAACAGCGAGAACCTTCGTTGTAGTAGTTACAGAAGAGGTATCCATTCGGATGCAATACTTCTATTATAGCACAAGAGGAATTACTTGTCCATACTACCACCCTACTAAAAGGTGGTATACTAAGCTGCAATGAGCACTCGCCGTACCGTCCAACTTCACAGCCAACCTGTTATGCCGTTCGATTTTTTCATGCTAGGCATTACACTTCTTTCCTTTGTTAACTTATTACTCTATCTTTTCATCCACAACGATACCCTTACCATTGCCGTTGGGTTTATCGACTTTATCCTTAGCGGGCTCTTTCTTGTCGACTTTTTACGGCTGTTTATTACCGCGCCAAACCGTAAGGTTTATTTCTTTAAAGAATTTGGCTGGGCGGACCTACTCGCAAGCCTGCCATTCCCGCAGCTTAATACCCTTAAGATATTCCGTATGGTTAAGGCCTATGGTATCATCCGCCGGGCTGGGTGGAAAAATATTAAGGCATCGTTTAATAACAACCGCGCCTCCGTCGCGATTTATACTGTCTTCTTAATCATCATCCTGCTTCTTGAGTTTGGGAGTATTGGCATTCTTGCCATCGAAGGAGGCGACCCCAGCGCAAACATTCGTACCGCTTCCGATGCATTGTGGTGGGTATACGTGACTATTACTACCGTGGGATATGGCGACACCTACCCGGTTACGAACGGGGGGCGTATGTTGGGTGCGGTGGTAATGCTTGTAGGAGTAGGCCTTTTCGGGGTCGTTACCGGCTTCTTGGCGAATAAGTTTCTTCCCTCGGCCGATGGCGCAAAAAGTGAAGGCGTAGCGGTAAATAAGGACGCCTCACTTAAACAGCTACATGCCGAGCTAAAGGAGCTACGAGAGGCCGTGGAGAGACAAAAGAGCTAGCGTTTCGCTTGCTCACGGGCAAGTACTTCTATATAGCGCTCGACATACCCGCGCGCCATTGCTTCGTTAGAAAACCGCTCTGCCACAGAGTTACGACAGTCATTAGGGTCAATCTCGCCAATCCTGAGCATATATTCTTCGAACTCCTCCTGAGTATTAGCAAGAAAGCCATTTACCCCATGTTCGATAATTTCAGGCATCGCACCTCTATTCATTGCAATAACAGGAGTGCCACAGGCTAATGCTTCGATAACCGACATACCAAAAGGTTCCTCCCAGGTTATAGGGAAAAGCAGCGCCTTTGCTTCCGCTAAAAAGGTGTGCTTACGTTTCCCGGAAAGTGAACCGGCATACGATATACGCGGATACTGTAATATATACGGTAGCACTTCGTTACT
>DODJ01000018.1 GCA_003545655.1 Candidatus Saccharimonadota bacterium | reverse complement strand
AGAGCCAGGGTACGATCCCATAAGTACCACCACTTCGCCGCCTTCTGCTATTGCGACGTAATCATTGCTGTAGTAGCGTGTTACCGCAATAGCAAGTGGAGTATCCTCGGGTACCCCGCTACGTAACACGTGCGGTGCGCTATCACCATCGCGGTACACCCCAGCGACCTTTGTTCCAGGCTCTGCCCCATCAGCACCGATATACTGAATAATCGACGAGTCGAACAACGAAAACGAATGCACCCCAGTTACCAGCGCCCCTGAAATAGTACGTGCGCCAATGTCAAGCTTGCGAATGGTGTCATCAGCAGCGAGGCCATAGTACGACACTCCATTCGTGCCTAGAAACGCTACATCCTTCAAGTCTATACTAAGCAACCGAGTAATATTACGGTCGTTATTGCGGTCCTGAGTATCAAGCACGAGCCACTCGATCGTCTCGTTGTACGTATGTTTAATAAGTACATATCGTCCGCCACTATTCCAGCTATGTACGGCATAGGTGTGTGTCACGCCGTCTGCGCCTGCTTCGCTTACGACGTCCTGGGGGATCGTAAGTGTTGCGGCAGTTACTTTTTCAGAACGAAGATCAATAAGCTGGAACACAGGCTGGTCAGGGAGCTCTTGGGCGATTGCCCAGCGGTTCTCTGGTGAAAATGTCATACTTACCAAGTTTTGATACGCAAACACTTCTTTTGCGGGGCGATCATTTGGAATAAGACGAATATAGTCAAGCCAGGTGAGAGTGCCCGCCGCTAAGTCGAGCGTGCGCGTCCACTCCTCATAGCCATTTTTTGCAATACGAACAGTGTGTGTACCTGAAAGCACTGTTTGCTTTGTTGCCGTACGCCCGTTAACGAGTTTGCCATCTACCCAAACGTCTGCGCCGTTGGGGCTTGAGTCGAATTGTAACAGTGCACCCTGCTCGATAGTACCGCTATCAAGCCGGTACCCAAGCATAAAAAGCACAGTGACAGTAACAGTAATGAGCACTAATACCGAGGCCACCACCGAAACGATCGTACGACGAATAAGTAATTGCTGTTTTGTAGGTTTTTTATACATAAGCTACCCCATAAAGTATACCAAAATACCCACAAAAAGAGGAAAGAATTGTTGCATAAGCGCGATAGACGGTCTACTATAGGGAGTAATTACCTGTGGGCATCACTAGCCAATAGTTGGTGCTTGCGGTAGGCAAGAAAACACTGCGAGGAACAACATATAGGTATGTCACCACACAAAACCGTCACTATTAACGGCCGCAAATACGACGCGGTTACTGGTATGCCTGTTTCTGATGCGCCTACCAATCCGACACAAAAAGCGTCAGCAAAAGCTCCCGAAAAAGCCTCTACAGTCGTTCGTAATAAAACCCCCTCCGGGAGCGTCCATTCAACACTACAACGGTCAAAGACGCTCATTAGGCGAGCGACAAAAAAGCCAGCAGGAAAACAGAGTGCTGCGCTTGCACGGCCAAAGCCCGGCCGCCATATGGATTTTGCCCGTAGTCCAAAGGTAAGCCATTTTGCGCCTCACCCAAAACCCAAAGAAGCAGCACCTAAGGAAGTGTCTGATGCGCCCGTTAGACAGCACCCTACGGTCACCAAGGCGCTCACCAATACCCCAAAGCGCGCGCCCAAAACACCTCCAGCAAAGCCAGCAACGAAGCCCGTAACTGCTAAACAAGTAAAAGAAGAGGCAATTACAAAGGCCCTGAAAGCACCGAAAGCGGCGCCTAAAAAAGCAAAGCAGTCATTCTGGACAAACAAGTGGACGCGCCGTATTGGTATTGTTGCAGGGCTATTCATCCTTATTGGCGGGACTGGCTATCTTATCTACCAGTTTGTCCCTAGCGTATCGGTATCATTCGCAGCAGCACAAGCTGATATTGACGCTTCCTACCCCGAATACACCCCCGATGGATTCAGCTTGAAGCAGCCCGTTACCTATAGCGACGGGCAAGTGCACCTTACGTTCGCTTCAAACAGCAACGACACAACCTATACCATTACCCAAAAACGAAGCACGTGGGATTCAACCGCTGTGCTTGACAATATCGTGAAGACCGCCGCTGGCGATGACTACACTACCACGCGCGAACGCGGACTTACCATTTACACCTACGACACGAACGCAGCCTGGGTAAATAGTGGTATCCTATACACCATCGATAGTAACGCAGCCCTATCGGGCGACCAAGTACGCCGTATCGCCACAAGCCTTTAATACTTTCTGGCCTCTGTAAGGTGTGGTATACTAAAACGTAATTATGACACTTGTACGCACCCGTTTTGCCCCTAGTCCTACTGGTTTTATGCACGTTGGTGGGGTACGCACCGCGCTTTTTGCATGGTTCCTCGCACGCCAAGCTGGGAGCAACGGGGCATTCATTCTTCGTATTGAAGATACCGATAAAAGCCGCGAGGTAGAGGGAAGCATCGCCCAAATCGAACAGAGCCTACGCTGGCTTGGTATTCATTGGGATGAAGGGGTTGACGTTGGGGGCCCACACACACCCTATCTACAATCTGAACGCCTTGAACTGTACAAAACCTGGGCACAAAAACTTATCGATAGCGGCCGCGCCTATGCCGACCCCTACACCCCCGAAGAGCTAGACGCCTTCCGCGAGCAGGCTAAGGCCGAAAAGCGTCCGTTTTTATTTCGAGATCATCGCCCTGAACACCCACCCATATGGGACGGCACGCAGCCACTGCGCTTTAAGTCGGACCCCAAGCCGTACGCCTGGACCGACGCGGTAATGGGCAAGCTCTCTACCGGACCTGATGCCATCGACGACTTCATTCTTATAAAGTCTGACGGGTTTCCAACTTACAACTTCTGCCACATTGTTGATGATGCCGAAATGGGTATTACCCACGTGCTTCGCAGTCAAGAATTTGTAAGCTCAACGCCTAAATTCTTAAACCTGTATGAAGCCCTGGGGCTTGAACCGCCTATTCTTGCTACCTTGCCGTTCGTTATGGCAATCGATGGTAAAAAGAAGCTTGGTAAGCGCGACGGCGCAAAAGATATCCTTGAGTATGCCACCGAAGGCTATCTACCCGAGGCGATGGTAAACTTTCTCGCCACTCTAGGCTGGAACGATGGCACCGAGCAGGAAGTATTTACCGTGCACGAACTGATTGAAAAATTTTCACTCGATCGCGTGCAAAAAAGCCCCGCCCGCTTCGATGAGCAGCGTCTCCTTTGGCTAAACGGACAACATATTCGTTCGCTTAGTGTTGATGAACTGTACCCTCGTACTCGTGATTTCTGGACTGACGCCGCGCTCAATGCCGGCGAAGATGAACGTAAGAACGTGTTAGCCCTCGTACAGGATCGGCTTAAAACTCTTGCCGATTTACCTGTGTTAAGTGGTTACTTCTTTGAAGAGCCCACGCCAAACTGGGGTATGGTGCGCGAAAACAAGCAATTAAGCAAACTTTCTACCGAAGAGGTGAGCGGGCTTTTGCGGGCAGCGCACGAAGCATTCTCGGCCACCGAAGATTTCACCGCTGAAGCACTACAGGAAGTACTTAATGAGCTCCTTGAAACTACCGGGCAAAAACCAGGTATTCTCTTCAGTCTTATCCGTTTAGCAGTATCGTGGGCACCATTTAGTCCAGCATTGAATGAGACACTTGCGGTACTAGGTAAAGATACGGTGCTTGCACGCATCCAGACCAGCGTACAGTCTCTATAAAACCTGCTATAATACTTCTTATGTTTAAGAAGAAACAAAAACTCCCTCCCCGTGTCATTATTGAAGACGGGCAAGTCAAAAAAGAAAACTGGTTTAAACGCCATAAAAAGCTTGTTATTATCCTTTCCGTCGTTGGACTACTTGTTGTTGCGGGTGGTACTGCAGCAGGGCTCTATTTCTTTACCCAGAAGCCGGACGACACAACTGCAAACGTTGTCGAGCCCAAACCCGAACCTGAGCCCGAACCAGTTATATATTACTCACCACTAACCGGCAGCGAGGTAGCCGACGAAGCCGTCACCACTCAGGCGGTTACGGGTATGATGATTGAAAATAGCCCCGACGCCCGCCCGCAATCAGGCTTAAAAGATAGTGGGGTAGTATTTGAAGCAATTGCCGAAGGCGGAATAACCCGGTTCTTAGTGCTGTATCAAGAACAAAAGCCTCAACTTATTGGCCCAGTGCGAAGCGTTCGTATGTACTATGTTGACTGGATTGCTGCCTTCAATGCCAGTGTTGGTCATATCGGCGGGAGTGCCGCGGCGCTCGCCGAAGTACGCAACGGAAACTACCGTGATATCGACCAGTTCTTTAACGCCGGTGCCTACTGGCGCGCCACCGACCGCTACGCACCGCACAACGTATACACCAGTTTTGAAAACATCGATGCACTTAACGCCCAGAAAGGGTACACTACCTCTGAATTTACCGGTTTCCTCCGTAAAGACAGTACTCCAGCCGAGGTGCCCACCGCCACCAGTATCGACGTTACAATAAGTAGCGCCCTATATAACAGTCATTATGATTACATCGCTGAGACCAATACGTACAACCGTTCTCAGGGCGGAGCGCCGCACCTCGACCGCGAAGCCGGCCAAATTAGCCCCCGCGTTGTCATTATTCTAAAAGTGCAAGAAACCACCGTACTTGAAGAT
>DODJ01000082.1:5133-12355 GCA_003545655.1 Candidatus Saccharimonadota bacterium | reverse complement strand
GTTTGGCGGCGCGCAGCTTGCTGGGCAAATTATTATCATGAATGCTGGCGATAATATCATCATGGTGATTTTCGGATTGGCCGTACAAATAGCTCCCCTTGTTATTACCCCTCTCCTTCTTAAACTTAGTGGCGGCTTGCTTGGGAAGATCGCCCAAATCGCCAACAACCCCAACAAGGGGCTTTTGGACCGCAACAAGAAGTGGGCAAACGACCGCGCCGAGCTTCGCCGTTTGAACAGCGTTTCGAAAGGTCGAGGACCAGGAGCGAAAATGGTACGGGCGAACGAATTCCGTCGCCGCGGACTACAGCAAAAACTTGATACTGCGAAAAAGCAAGCAGATAACCGATGGCACACAAACGGTACGTATCAAGACCTCCACACAGAAGCCACCGATGCCGAGCTTCACGAAGAGGCCATTAAAAGCCATAATGCTGCGCACATAGAAGCACTCAAAGTGAACCCGGCAGCCGCAACACGCAAAGCCGATCTTTACTCACGGGCACTCCAAGTAGAAAACGAGAAAGCTCGTCTTGAAACTGCACAGAACACTACCAATACCCATTTCAACACACAACGCCTTGGTGGTGGGGCGCTTAATGCCTCGTTTATCGCCAATGAAGCATCCAAGTCTACACTTGAAACCAGCGAAAATCGGCGCAATATATACCTCAATCAGCAGCGTACTACACCAGGTACAGCACTTCATGCAACCGTTCGTGACCTTGAGGCCTCAAAGCTCACCCTTGAACAGTCTACGAGCGACTACACTGCAATGGTTGAAGGAATGAAGCTCAACCCCGCAAGCCAAGTTGGTGTTGCCGCGCGTACTGCTCAGTCCAGCAAGGACCACCTAGAGGCGGCTCAGCTTCGCGTACAAGAAGTATTTGATCAAGAACGTGCTACTGATGGTACCATCCTTAATACCTCTACGACTATTCTTGAAGAAGTTAAAACAACAAGCGAGGGCGCAAAATCGCAACTTGCTGAATACGTTGCAACTATTAAGTCCGAAAAGGGTACTCGTCTTCACGAGGAAGTTATACGAACTGAAAAGAGCAAGCAAGCGCAACAAGTGGCCGATGGCCGCCTTGCCCGTATTATTGAAGAATACAAGGCTGGTGGTAAAGTCGATGAAAACGGCGTTACCCTTGTTGATGGTACACCTCTTACGCCACAAGAAATGGCACTTCTTAACCAAATGCGAGATGATAGCGCCCGCCTTGCTGCCGAGCAACAGGGTTCAACATCCGCTAAGTACGTGCAGCAAGCAAACGTATCAAGCCTTATGGACGAAGACTCTACAACCAATCAAACCCTTACTGATTCGCTGCTTGCAACGGCCGCGGGTATTGATGAGAATGGTCGTGCCCGTGCGCAAGCTGGAGCTATCTCCCAGTTAGATAAGCTAGAGAACGAAGCGCGCAACAACAACGTAACCCTACTAACCGACCGCGCCGTCAAACAAGGAAAGACTATCAAAGACTTAGCGAAGGACATTTTTGCTAAACAGATAGGAGAAGACGCTGACGGTAACCCTATCACCCGAGAGCCTCAAGACCCTGCAATTGTTGAGGCGGCTCTTGAAGCGCTTGCCCAAGATGGCGACATTTCAACCCTACGTAAGGCTCGTATGAACGATACGTTTATAGACCAGCGCATGCTTACTGGCCTATTTGCTCGCAATGCATCGACCATGAAGGTTAAAGGTGGGTTCGATCTACAAGCAAACCCAGGCCTTGCCGGAGCAAGCCGTGAGTTCATGGACACTAGTATAGCCCTGTCTCTTGGTGACGTAACCGCAGACCAAGTAAGCGGCCAAAAAGCTGGCTGGTGGAAAGAGGTTTCAAACACACTCGGACGTGTTGTCGACAATGTAGATACTTATCAATACGACCCTGATCCAGCAGTAAACGCCGCGCAGAAAGCGGCGCACGAAAAAGCTCTCGCTTCGCTGTACCGTAACATGACCACCGCCCTTAGCGACCCCGACGCTCGACGTACACTTGGTGACCGTCTTGATGAAACGATTAGAATTCACCAAACACTTCATAGTAACCCTCGGTTCCACGATAACGACATGTCTGTAGATTATAACCAAATACGTAAGGGTAAGTAGCTACGACTCTATAGCCCAAGCATCCTCAATAGAATACTCTGCCACCTTCGTCCGCCGCAACGCACTACAATATGCCCCGGTCTCTAACACCTTCCCGATATCCTCGGCAAGTGTACGAATGTATGTGCCGCTACTTACATGCACGCGAATATGAACATCTGGATAGGCGTACTCAAGAAGCTCAAGGGAAAACACCGTCACCTGGCGCTCGGGCATCTCAACTACCTCGCCTTTGCGGGCAAGATCGTAAGCACGACGACCACCAATTTTAATAGCGCTAAATTGTGGCGGGCGCTGGGTGATTTCGCCCACAAAGCCCTTCAGAGCCCGCTGTACCTCCTCTACCGAAGGTTCGCGCGCAGAAACATCGCTGAGTTCACCTTCTGGGTCGCCCGTGGTGCTCGTGTGCCCTAGCCGTACCGTTGCCTCGTATACTTTATCGAGTTTTGAATACTGCTGTGCGTTACGGCATTCTTTGCCCGTGACAATAATCATAAGACCGGTCGCGAAAGGATCGAGCGTGCCCGTATGGCCTACTTTCGCCTTCTTCCCAAGCTGCTGCGACAATCGACGTCGTACACGTGCAACAACCCCAAAACTAGTCATACCAGCCGGTTTATCAATAAGAAGGACGCTATTTTCTTCCATAGTCGCCTATTGTACCACGAAGTTACTGTTGACCAGGAATCGTAAATTGTCCAGGGTCGGTTGGTGAAGATGCCTGGGGTGGCGTATCGCTCACTGGGGGCGCCTGTGGTGGCTGAGGAGCTGGCGGTACCGGCGGAATATGTTCTTGTGGCGGTACTGATTGTTGTGAGGCGTCTTGCGTAAGAATATCACCTAAAATGGGTGGTTGTGGTGTTGGAGGAAGCGGTAGTGCCGGGGCAGCAGGCGCAGTCCCCTGCGAGAAATCTGGTAACGGAGGAGGTAACGGAAGGCCTAGTTCAGCCGGAGAAGGGTTTTGCGATGGCGTGGGATCGGGTGAGGGTGCGGGGGGCGTTGGAGGTTCAGCTAGTGTTGGCTCAGGCGCTAACGGCTGGATAACCTTCTCTCCCCCGACGATATAGCCGTCTTGGCTACCTGTAGAAGAATCTTGTTCAGGCGCAGCGTCTTGCGACGGCTCTTCAAACGCATAGGCGCTACTTACCTGCCCGCCTACAGGGGTGTCACTCACCGCAGCAGTACCAGGAGCGGTACTTGGAGTGCCTGGAAATCCAGTTGTTTCACTTGAGGCAGCGGGCGTTTCAGTTGTGGGTTCACTTGAAAGGTAAGCATGCGACAAGATAGTTTTGTTCTGCTGGCTTTCCGCTTCGCGGCGAGCATCTTCTGCAGCTTGTTCAGTAGTTGCGTTAAGAGAGCCCCCAAGGCTTGGTTCGGTATCATCGTCGTCAAGGGCGTACGCGCTTCCGACAGTGCCTCCGCTCACAAGAGCGTCGGGCAACGTAGGTTCGCTTGGAGTTACCGCAGGTGGCGGGGTGTCTTTTGCTTTACCCTCTTGATGGGCACCAACGCGCTTATCAAGGTCGGCAAGCGTCTCACCTTCGTGGCTAATGCTTAGGCCGTCTTTTTTGATTGTTAGACCGCCGTCCTCGTTAGACGACTCTTTAACGGCTTCGTCCTCTTTCGTAGACGACGATTCAGGAATTTCTTGCGATTTTTGTAGCTCGGTAGAGATAAGCTGCTGATCAGCCCCAGCAGACATAAGTTGTGCAGCAACAGACATAACCCGCGAGGAGGTATGTTCATTACTGAAGCGATCAGTTTCGGCAACAATACCAGTAAGAAGCGCCGTGGCAATAGATTCGGTAAGAAGGGGCTTCTTTTTGTCTTCTTTTAGCGCTTCAGCAAGGCCGGCCACCATTTCACTAAGGCTGCTCGACTGAGAATCATGCCAATCAATACCCCCTAGCGAGCTGGTCATATCACCGGTAGTCATGGTAATAATAGCCGCATCGTGCAAAATTTGCCCATGGTTTTCAAGCGCGCCGTCAAGGTGATCGGGGTTGTCTACCCCCAAGGCAATCACTAGCTCAATGTTGTAATCACCCTGACTAAATTCAAGGTCATCTTGACTGATAGTTGTTTTGTACGGAGTAATAAAGATCTTTACCGCATCGCCCTCTACTTTATAGCGAAGATGGTCGGCTTTCTCTTTATTTAACGCAATAATGAAGTCACGTAAGCTATCGGTAGTGTCGTCGAAGGTTGTTTCTGGTTTCAAAAACGCAATTGCAGGTGGTGTTTCGCCACTAAAAATCGCCGTGGCGTATTTCTCTTGACCATCTAGGAGGAGTGTGAGGCCAAGTGCTGCCGAAAGCGCGTCAATCGACGGATTGTCAGATACGGTCACTAATATCTTCGAAGCTGATTTAATCTTCTCGACAACCTGTTGTTTTGCTTTGATTTCGTCCATGGTGTGTGTTTATGTTGTCCTTTATATAGACTTTGTTTCACTATAGCATAAGGGGTTTTACAGCGTCAATAAACTCCTCGCCTAACCCTTTACTTTTTTGGCGTTTTCCTCTATAATCACCCTTTGACTGGATAGAACAAACTAAGAGATAAGGAACTTCATGCCAATCATCAAATCCGCTATTAAGCGAGCGAAACAAACCGTTGTACGTCGCGAACGTAACGTTGCCACCAAACGCGTCCTTAAGGACGCTGTTAAAGCATTTAACGCAAAGCCAACTGCCGCTACCCTTTCAGCCGCACAAAGCGCAATCGACACCGCCGTAAAAAAGAACGTTCTTAACAAGAACACCGCCGCACGTCGTAAAGCCCTTCTATCAAAGACTGCTAAAGAAGCTGGCGTAAAGCTTGCCGCAGCCAAGAAAGCTACTCCAAAGGCCGCTGCGAAGCCTGCCACAAAAGCAGCACCAGCTGCAAAGAAAGCCCCAGCGAAAAAGCCTGCGGCGAAGAAAACAACGAAGTAGTTCTATACTACCTACAGTGAAATACCCCTGCACAAGGGGTATTTTTACTTACAACGAGAGGAGTAGTTTTTCTACCACCACCCACGGCTCGCCCCGTGATCGCTTTAAATCGGCATCGGCCTTAGCAAATAAGGTGAGCATATGTGCGCTGTCCGCTTTCGTAAAGCGCTTTGCCTGCTGAGTTAACTTTGAAGCAACAAATGGATGAATGGCAAAATCTTTTACAGGATCATCCCCATCAGCCTTAAAGATAATAGCGGCAAGCGTCTGCACCTGAGAGGATAGCAGCGCGAAAAGTGCGTAGGGGTCGTCCTGCAACGAGAGAGTCGCAATCATCTGCGCAACCCTATCCTTATCGCCCTTTAGAGCTACTTCAAATAGTTGAAATACATTTTCGGATAGCGTTGCGGGAATTACCTCGTCAATAATGGTAATCGTAATAGCATCAAGCAGTGAGAGGGTGTCAAGAGCCGAAGAAAGCCGCCACTGGTCTACCCCTACCCGCTCTACAAGGTGGGCCGCCGTCCGAGTATCAATTGGTAGTTGGTGTGCTTTCGCCCGCTCAATTACCCACTGTTTCGCAAGACTAGTGTCGCGTTCCGTCCAAAGTGGAAACTCCCTTACAGTGGCGTTGGCTTTCAGGGCCTTATAGGCAGTCGTGCGTTTATCGGGTTTTGGTTCAACAAAGACGACCGTACTATCGTTGGCAATACGGGATACCCAATCGGGAAGCTTTTGCCATAATGAAGTGTTCTCTGAAAGCCGGTCGAGTACCACGAGACGCTGAACTGTAAATAAGCTCACCCCCATTAGTAAATCAGGAAGCTGTGCCATAGTAAGTTCGGCACCACTATGATGCTCTGCTGAAATACCCAAAGAACGTTCAAGCTCTTTCAGTGCTTCACGAACCGCAAAATCATTCTCACCGGTAAAAAGATACACCATTATCTTTCTAGTATACCAGCGCCGTTATAGAACCTGACAGACTGGGCAAATGTGCGTCCCCCGCCCCGCTACGCGAAGCTTCTCGATGGTAGCTTCGCACCGTGGGCACGGCTGCCCCTCGCGACGAAATGCCCGTGCAAAATCCATATAACTCCCCTTTTTGCCCTCGGCGTTGATATACGTATGGTTTGAAGAGCCACCTTTTTCGATAGCGAGATTCATAACAGCACGAAGCTCGGTGTAAAGCAGTACAAGCTCGGTCTTAGATAGTGTGTATACACGCCGAGCAGGATGAATTTTTGCGCCCCACAGCGACTCATCGGCATAAATATTACCCACTCCGGCAAGCACCGACTGATCGAGAAGCGCTGCCTTAATAGAGGTGTTTTTGCGTCGTTGTATACGTTGAATAAATTCCTTAGAGGTAAACTCGTCTGACAACGGCTCGGGGCCTACTTTTTGCATAAAATCTATGTTCGGTATTTCTATAGTTGGCAAAAGGCGCATCCACCCAAACTTTCGTTGATCATTGAAGTAAAGATGAGTGCCATCACTAAATGTAAGGGTAACGCGGGTTGAGGCGTCCGGCAGCGCGTTTACAAGGCTATCACTGGGGTGTCCAGCACCAAATCGCGTCTCACCTACGTATACAAGCTGGCCGGTCATCTTAAGGTGAATGACCAACGAGTAGCCACTAGAAAGGTCGATCATAAGTACCTTTGCCCGACGTCGAACATCGCGAATAGTAGCACCTACAAGAAATGTTTGTACATCGTGCGGGGTGTTAGGGAAGCCCTTCTCGGTATCGTGAGACTCGGCGGTAACCGTTTTATCTATAACGAGGCCAAGTAGCCCCCGTCGTACGGTTTCCACCTCTGGAAGCTCTGGCATACTGCTACAGCGACAGCCCACTAATCATACGAGAGCCGTCAGGTATCTGCGCAAGAAATAGCTTCGAAAGCTGGGTACTGTTTGCCTGAAGCGAGCCCGGCGAACCGCTACAAGTGGACGTCCAAAGCATCTCAACAGTATCGCCATTTTTTAGCGTGCTAAATTCGTACAACTTACCCGTTGCACAAATACCAAGCACATCGTTTTGTTCACCAGTAAAGGGAGCACCCTTTACCATATTCGCCTTATCAAGGGCGTGAACAAATTGGTCGTACGCGGCGACGTTATTTGTAAGTGTTTGCTGTTCGATAACCGTGCCTAGATACCCACT
>DODJ01000082.1:3114-4951 GCA_003545655.1 Candidatus Saccharimonadota bacterium | reverse complement strand
CAACTTACCCGTTGCACAAATACCAAGCACATCGTTTTGTTCACCAGTAAAGGGAGCACCCTTTACCATATTCGCTTTATCAAGGGCGTGAACAAATTGGTCGTACGCGGCGACGTTATTTGTAAGTGTTTGCTGTTCGATAACCGTGCCTAGATACCCACTGAAGGTCTTGATAGTGCGTTCGGTAGGGCTAATGACAATTTGGTATGAGCGGAAGTTCTCCTGCGCAACAATTGCCCCACGCACTGTCATACTCACAGCGTTACCCGCAGAAGTGTCGAGAAGCTGTTGTTGGCTTGTGTCCACCTGGGTAGCAGTATCTGAGCTATCAGAGAAGAAAAGAATTCGCGCAAAGGCAACCAGCCCAGCGATTGCGATAACGATAATAACAATAGTAAGAATAACGGGGAGAATTCGGTTTGTTCTGTATCGTGCCATACTATTACTTTAGTACTTTATTAATTTTTGTCAAGAAGCGCTTTGAGGTCGGCAATGCACTGTTCTGTATTTAAAAATTGAATTGCCTGCATACCAACGGCGCGGGCGCCGTCACAAAACTCTGCAATATCATCAATCATCACACACTCAGATGGTTCGGCGCCTAAACGTGTGGCGGTAAGTTCATATATTTCGGGTTCGGGTTTTACGTAGCCCTCATTACCCGACGCCACTACCGTATGAAATAGTGCGTCCAGTTGGCCTGGCTCGAAGCGTATCCCTAAGCGGTCACGACCACTGATATTACTTAGTAGACCTAGCTTATACTTCCCTTTTAAGGTTGCGATGAACGCTAATAATTCAGCATTTTGCACCTCACCCGCATCCTGCTCAGCCAATAGCTCTTCTGGCTCAACATCAAGCAGCTCAGCCATATAAGCCGCTGATTCCTGGCGCGATAAGATACCCTTGTCGGAGGCGTGATTAACAGCACGAAGCTCTTCGGCTTTCTTGGGATCGTGTTGTTCTAGAGCTGCTAGCCGCTGCTTGTACGTATTACCAAGTAGCACGCCAAAGCAATCAAAAATTATTGTTGTAATCACTACAACTCTCCCCAGTTGATACCTGTTTGCACGTCCACTTTTAACGCAATGGCGAGCTCTGGGGCTACCGCCTCCATGACTTCTTTAAGGATTACCCCTACCTTTTCAGCATTCTCCGCAGGACATTCTACTAAAATTGAGTCGTGAATTTGTAATACTTGCTCACCTAGATCACCGAGCCGCTCATCTACTTGCAGCATGGCGCGCTTCATAAGATCAGCCTCGGTCCCCTGGATAGGCATATTTGCCGCTGCCCGCTCCGCCCCCATGCGTACCATAAAATTAGAGCTCTTCACATCAGGCGTTGGACGACGTCGCCCATAATAGGTTTCGACATATCCTTCGCTGCGTGCTTTCTCAAGTGTGGCATCAATAAATTTCCTAATAGGGGCGCGAAGCGTAAAGTACTGATCAATAAACGCCTTCGCTTGAACAAAAGACATACCCGTATTCGCCGCCAACCCATGGGGACTCATGCCATACAACACACCAAAATTAATAACCTTTGCAGCACGGCGTTGCTGTTTCGTAACGTCATCCATAGGTATGCCATATACTTCACTTGCCGTCTTGGTGTGAATATCAACATCACCGTTAAAGTCATTAATAAGCGAGGTATCGTCTGCCAAAACTGCCGCTAAACGCAGTTCAAACTGCGAGTAATCAGCACTTACAAGCACCTTGTCACCGTCGGTAATAAAGGCTTCGCGAATACGCCTACCCTGCTCGGTTCGAATGGGGATGTTTTGTAAGTTCGGTGCGGTGCTACTAAGGCGCCCGGTTGCCGCTACGTCCTG
>DODJ01000082.1:0-2730 GCA_003545655.1 Candidatus Saccharimonadota bacterium | reverse complement strand
GTATTTTTTAGTTTTGCGAGTTCACGCGTTTTTTCAATAAGCTCGATAATCGGGTGCTGTCCGCGAAGTTTATCAAGCTCAGCCTGCCCAGTACTATACGCTGTCTTACCTTTTTTAATACCAGTAGTAGGAAGCTGTAGTTTCGTAAATAATACCTCTGATAGTTGCGCCGGGCTCCCTATATTAAACTCGTACCCTACCATTGCATACATTTCTTGCTCAAGCCTTTGATGTTCATCGCCCAACTCCTTGCTAAGAGTAGCGAATTTACTTGGATCTATTTTGACACCACGTTTTTCCATCTTAAAAAGAAGGTACGTGAGGGGAAAATCAAAGGTACGAGCAATTTCAGCAACCTTCGGCTCTTCATCGAAGCTTTTGCACTGATCTGCGTATGCCCGTACGTTGGCAGCAAGTACTTCCGTAGGAAGAGCGCCCTCTTTCCCTACCAGGGCCGCTTGTGAACGGTCTCGTTCTAGGGGGTTAATGAGAAATGCCCCTTGCCGTAAGTCGTGGACCTCGCCAAAGTGCACAGAAATGCCTAGTGCATCAAGACGATGATAGAGATCTTTTGCGTCGTACGTCACAATGGTCGCAAGTTCAAGCGCCTGCCAACTTGCCTTTGCGAGCCTTTGAGCTGGTTGATGAAAACAGGTGGTTTCATCAAGCGATACCCAGAGATCTTCACCAATAAGTTCAGCAAAAACAGGTTGCTCTATAAGAAAGGATTCTGGCCAAGGAGCTTCTTTAAGCGCCGCAACTACTTGAGTATCAGGCTGGTTTGGTATATGTCCAAATTGCATATGTTTTGGTAACCGTTTTTCAAGTGATGTAAAACGGAGTTTCTTTAAGATACTCGCAACCTTTTCAAGATCAGTGTCGTCGACACTCGCCACCGCCCAGTCGAGCTCTACAGGGGCGTCCACCCAAATCTTGCCTACTTCTTTACTTATATAGGCGAGTTCTTTACCCGCTTCAAGTTTTTTTGCTACCGAGGGCTTTATATCCTCTAGGTGTTCGTATACGCCATCGAGAGTACGATAGTCTTGCAACAAACTAATAGCCGTCTTCTCCCCTACCCCAGGAACCCCAGGTAAGTTATCTGAGGCATCGCCCTTCAATGCCTTGAGGTCAAGAAACTGTTCTACTTCAAGCCCGTACTTAGCTTCAAAGGCGGGTATGTCAAACTCTTCAAGATTCGAAAGACCATTTTTAATGGCGTATACCTTTGTCAACGGCCCGACAAGTTGTAAGGCATCGAGGTCACTGGTAAGTAGGCACGTTTCGATACCCTTTTCGGTAGCCTGTTTTGCAAAAGCACCAAGTATATCGTCTGCCTCGTAGTCATCAAGTTCGTAAAACGGCCAGCCAAACGCATCGAGAAGCTCATGTAGTATAGGTACCTGAGCGTAAAAATCGGCCGGAGCTGGCTTACGGCCTGCTTTGTACTCGGGATATAGTTCGCGACGCTTGCGAATGTTTGTCTTGGGCTTGTCCCAAGCTACCGCCACGTAGTCGGGCTCGAGCTTTTTTATGAGCTCAATAGCAATAGAGGCAAACCCGTATACTCCGCCAGTTGGCGTACCGTCTGGAAGTGACAGCCCAGGCATAGCATAATAGCCACGATAAAAAATAGATTTTCCGTCGATGACTGCTAGTTTCTTCATAGCCTTAGTATAGCGCACATAAGGGAAGAAACCGCAAACACGTATCTGTTACAATAAAACCATGTCAAATCATGAGAATTTAAAAATTATAGCCTTTGTTGGCCTTACTGGATCGGGCAAATCTACCGCCGTTGAATACTTTACTAACAAGGGATATCCGAAGGTCTACTTTGGTGGCGTTATACTCGATGCCATGACCGAAGCTGGACTTGAGCACACACAAGAAAACGAGAAGCCCTTTCGCGAGGAGTTACGCAAAAAATACGGTAAAGATGTGGTCGTAAATAAGATTATTGAGCAAATTCATCATCTAGCTGCCGCTGGGCAACATCGTATTATTGCCGACGGCCTTTACACCTGGGCTGAATATAAGGCATTAAAGAAGGCGTTCCCTGGTGAGCTGCAACTTGTTGCGATTGTCGCACCTCGCCATCTGCGCTACCATCGCCTTAGCAACCGACCGGTACGGCCACTCACGAGCCAAGAAGCCTACGAACGAGACACTGCCGAAATTGAAAACTTAGAAAAGGGCGGCCCTATAGCTATTGCTGATCATTTCGTTATCAACAGCGGGTCGATAGAACATTTTGACGCGCAACTCGAAGCATTGGCGAAAGAATTTGGTTTTTAGCTAGCAAGTTGACTACTCCATTTTTAGATTTTTTCGCTCTGCTGGCGTAAGTCCACCCCACACCCCTTCTTCCTCGTTGTTCACCACTGCGTAGTCCAAACAGTAAAGTCTGGATACACAAACATTACACGCTTTTTTTGCTATAGCTACTTTTAGCCGATCTCGGGCATCATTAAAGAAATTAGGATCGGATTGTGCACATTCTGCATACTCTGTCCAGTTTTCTGCATTTACCACTACCTTCTGACCGATCGGCACGCCATACGAGCTAACTGGTTCACTATCCACACCACGCCTATCAATAGGAGAGACTGGTATATCTAGGCTAGGATCCTTAGGGGGCACAAGGCTTGGATGTCTACCCTTCGGTGATACGCCATACTGCTCAACGTCTCGTAACAATTCAATCGTTTGTTGCGTATGGTAGTAGGG
>DODJ01000045.1:5050-8252 GCA_003545655.1 Candidatus Saccharimonadota bacterium | reverse complement strand
AAAAATCTCCTTGGTTTTTAAAATATTCGGCCGAATTGTTGAAGTGCGACATTTGGCAGCTTTTACGTGGCATTTGGCTATAAAAAATAGTCTTTGGGCCTCGCACTGCCAAAGACTAAGAAAAGTGGGTTTTTATTTCACAATTCCTCGGTGGCGGATTAAGCTTGGTTTCCCTTGCGGCCACTGTCTTTGGTATGTCACTTTGCATTTTACACTACTCTGCTATTTTTTGCAATACCTCTGTTGAAATATCACGTAAGGTCTTTAAAAATACTTAATAACATGATATAATAAGTAGTTGATGATGTCGTTTGAACAAAGCAATGTACAAGCTATGGAATGGCAAGAGCCCGCCCTGGGGTATTTATATAATGGCCCCGAAATGCTCGATGGACTTTCTCGAACTTCTCGCGGCGAACCGTCGACATTTGGTTCTACGCCTTTTAATGCGTTTCTTCCTAGTATTATTGACCAGCAACGTACAGTTATTGAGCATAATGATGCACAATTTCAGAACGTTCCCGAGGGCGTACGTCCAGAGCTTGCAACCGAGGCGATTGATTTTAATTATGGACGTGTTCACCATCGTACAGAAAAAAACTTTGAAAGTTTTGAATGCCGAGAATATTACTCCTTTGATCGCATACCAGAAGAACTTCACGAGACAGCGCAGCGCGTGATAACTGGGCATGGCTCTCCTGCCGAGAATATCTTGATCGCCGATATACTGGGTATGCCTACCGTTGAACTTGCAAGCACTACCCATGCCTACGGTAGGCCTGAGCGCATGAAGCACCTGGAAGACCAGCGCCTTGCGGTAGAGGAAGCGATTACGTTTCATGACGGTACTATTATTCGCTCACAAAAGAATCACGACAAGGCAACCTGGTCGCGTGCAGACCATTTCCAAATTAAAGGAGAGTGCTTTAAAGCCGGTGCCAACAGGGATGCATCTTCCCTGGACGGTCTTCGTATGACGCGTACACGTACTGTTGGGCGGGTAGGGCTGTACCGTATCTACGAAAGGTCTTCGTTTATCCTTGATATATCAAAACTTCCTGTAGATTTTATGCCCCAGCTTCAGGCCATCGACATAACAAAACCGGAAAAGGAAGAGCAAATGCTTGCAATTCCTGGCTTCTACGCGGCAATTAAAGATGCTCTTCGCAATGACGATTATGCCGCCGCTATCCCAATCGCTACTACCGCATGGGGCGTGCGCGAGAACGGTCAGCAAATATACGAGAACGGCCGATGGCGCGTACGGCATCTCCATAGCGTAAGCCAAAGCGGACAGGATAGGCCGTTGAATGCGCAGTACGAATTGCTAGGACTTTCCGCCTAGCCTATGCCTCGCTATCAAGTAGCGGCCGCACGCCATTAAAGAGCTCTGAATATATCCGTGCGCGCGTCTGCGATGCGTTGATAAGTTCAATACCCTTGTTTTTTGCAACCTGCACGAAGCCGTCTTGCATCGAAGCTTGAAATTCTTGTGGTTTCGACTCAAAGGTGTCAAGATTTGCATCCGTTCCCCTACCCTGCATGCGTTGGCGTCTTTCAGCCTCATCAAACATAGCGAGGATGGCGACGAAATCTGGGTTCATGTATTCTTCGCCTACCATATCTCTTGTGATAGCCTCTATTTCATCAAGCGGTATACCTTCTCCATAGCCTTGGTATGCAAGGGTGGACAGGTAACTCCTAGCTGTAATAACGTGTTTACCCGATTCAAGCGCTGGTAAAATAGCCTCGTTCCATATAGATTGACGCGCTTCGGTAAACCAGAGGACATCTTGCCAGGGTGTATGTTCGATGGACTTATCTTTAATCATGCGGCGGAGTTCATTTGCACGAGGGGTTCCGCCAGGTTCTTGAACGGGTTCGAACCTGCCGTTGTCGCCATTTATTACGCGAAGTGTATCGTACCCTAGCAACTCCAGTGTTGCGTCTAGGGCGACTGCCTGGGTTGATTTTCCTGTTCCGTCACCCCCTTCGATGACGATGTACTTGCCGCGTTCTGACATGCTATACCCATCCTTTCGCAAGACCCTCTACGGGTGCTAAAGGATGTAACGTGTTGGAATGAAGCCGTGGAATAGTATGACTTGGCTTCCAGTTTTTCTTTACATTTGCCCTGAAACGACGAGATACACGGTATAAACCAGAGGTGCTAATTTCTCGTGGGTTGAAATCGCGGTAGTTAATTTTATAGCCGAGTTCAGCCTCAAGCTCTGCGCGAGCCTGCGCGAAGGATGCACGCTGATAGTTGCCTGTTGCTGTTGCGTATTCGGTTTGTACCGGGCCGGTCGACATGAATACAATCTGAGCATCACGAATACCCACGGGGAGTGGAATGAAATCATTTTCATTGTGGTTCTTTATTTCTTTTGTCCATCGATCTCCAAAACCGGGGTCACCCCAGCCGGCATCATAACAAACTGATACGCCGATTCGGCCAAACGAGCTACGAGCCTGCATGCTTGTAGTACCGGGAGGCAATATACCGATAAATTCATTAGTATGCGCAAGTATGCGCTCATTTGGGCGCAAAAGAATCATCGGGTGATGTTCAGGGATACCCGGGATGTAGTCAAGCTTCTCTGCTAGTTCTCTGACGGCTGTATGTCCTAACTTTTTCTTCACTTCTCCCCACGGTTTTGCTTCAAGGGCGCTTGCATCGGGATTCTCTGGGTCGATGTTAAAGTATTGGTAGGTATCCTCTTGGGTGTAGGGGTTAAAAAGCCCCATATCTCCCTCTTCACCCGCGGTGTAAAAGTATTTTCCAAGGGTTACGTCGATACTAGAACCATTTATGCGCGCACCGGCTTCGGGCGTAGGCGCAGGGTCGCAGATAATATGCCCTGTTTCTAGGCCAACCTTAAGCTCCCTATCACTATATATTCCACCCTGTGGGATAATAAACCCGTTTGAAACTATGACGGGATACTCATTTGGGTCGTCATACTCATCGACAATTTCGTTAAAAACTGCATCGAACCCTTCCTGGTTTTGCGCCCCGGTGCGTAGCGTAAACGCCTCTTTCGAGTTAAGTATAAGACTTCTCTCACCTGCGATTGTAGCCAATTCGGCCATATACACTATCCCCTATGCAACAACCCACCTTGTTTGTGTTAAATCCGTTAACTTAATAATTACACATAAAAAAAATAATTTCAATCTGAAGTGTGATTACCCCCGTGGG
>DODJ01000045.1:1295-4734 GCA_003545655.1 Candidatus Saccharimonadota bacterium | reverse complement strand
TCGTGGGCCAAGGAGTGTACCTTGGCCCACGGAGAATTCAGGATGCCAGTGACTGAAGCACCTTGCCGTAGTTGCTCTCGTTCGGCAGGGTCTTCCGGAACTGCTTCCAGCCCCTGAAGTTGCCCGACCAGAGCGACTCGCCATCTTTAGTAAAGTTTGGGAACGCCACGTGCTCTGTGGGAGACATGTGGCCTGAACCTACCAGGCGCTCATACAGCTCGATGTCCTTGCTGAAGTCGCGCTGACCGTCATGCGTGAGGTAGCTTACACGCGCACAGCGACCCACACTTACCCGGATCGCGTCTTGCTTGTTCGCTGCCGCCCACTCGAGTTCGAACTCGGCCATCTCCTGGGCGTCCTGCCAGTCTTCTTCAGACGCGAAGCGCTCCCGAGGAGGGGTGTAGCCCACCAGGGGAAGATGCGCTTCACCTTCATGAAGAAGTACGGGTGAGGATTCATCCATGGCCTTCCGCATGAGTTCGGCGGCGATCCTGATCTCCGGTTGCGCCTGGGGGTTAGCCCGTAGTGCAAAGAAGTTCTCGGATTCCGTGAACGTGACCAGGATGGTTTGCCACATCCATGGCTCGAGAATACGGTTGGTGATCTGCTTGTGAAGACCGAGCGCCAATAACCGCTTAACGTGCTCGACGGCGGCGTCTCGAGCGGCAAGCCACTCATTGAGCGCCACCTGTTGGGCGTCACCCGTCAGCTCGGCCTCGGCTTGCATGCCCGATTGGTTGGCGCCCCAGTAGACAGGAACGAAGGGGTCGTTCATGATCCTCTCGAGTTGCTTCTGCACGGGAATTGCCCGAGAGCTTGCCGAATTTCGGCTGAACACTCGGTGCGTGTTGAACTCCGCCAAGACGATTCTCGGCAAAGTTACCTCCAGCGTCGTCAGACGATCACCAATCAAGGAGACCGAGTCAGCGACGATTACTGCGTCAAAGGCCATTACATGGCCCCCTCTCTTTAGTCTTAGGCTCACTCTGAATGTGCACCCACCTCAATTAAGTATACGAAATATTTGTTAAAATACAAAAAAACTTGTGCAATAATAACATAAGTGCTATACTTCCACCCAAGAACGCGCAAACACCAACACGGTCTTACCAATAAAAACACAACAATTCGGGGGCATCGGTAGCATGATGACACATAGCGCAGAACAGTTTACGCAACAACCAAATGCGGAACGTCATGCGCTGTACCCGACGGCCGAGAGTGAACCCGAGGTAACGACCGACACGAACGACGAAACTATTATTCGTAGTACAAATTCTACAGAGGTAGCCGCTGCGAAGCACCAAAAGGCGCTTGAGGTCTATCAAAAAGAGGCCTACATACTTACGCATAAGAAAGTAGTTGACTATGTTGCTGCCCAACAGCGCTATAATGCTGGGTTAGTAACCGACAAGCAGCTCAGCTTGGTAAGGGAAAACTTAGTGCACCATGTAACGCGAGAAATCATGCATGGTCTTCCTGTGGATCCCGTGCTTCATTTCGAGGATGCGCCCAACGCAGATGACTTTGTTACGTATGTAGTTGAAGCCTATATTAGCGCCGAAGCGGCAAAGGTTAGTGAGCAACTTAATAATGACTCTATTTCCACCAGAAGAGCACCCCTAGATGATCAATCAGACACACTCTTTAGCGATGATTTTCTTACGCAAACCGCACCGCTTCCTATCACAGTACCTGAGCATATTACCGAAACGCCTGCTGAAGCAATGACGCCACTAGAAAAGCGTGACTGGAAACGTTTCGCGAGTATTATGCGCTCAGCTGGCGGATACGCCGTAGAAATGCTTGGAGTGAGTGTGCATTCAAACCCGACCCCCATCGTAGGGCCGACAGGTACGAAAACACTGGAAGTAGTCAGCGAAGATAGCTACGCCGCATAATAAAAAACCCGCCTGGATGTAGGCGGGTTTTCACGTACGGGAGCGAACTAGTTTACAAAGTTCTCAACCTTTATACCAGGCCCCATAGTAGTGCTCATAGAGATAGTCTTTACGTAGCCACCCTTTAGGCTTGATGGCTTCTGGCTAGTAAGGCTTTCGAAGAAGCTTTCAGCGTTCTCGGTAAGCTTTTCAGCACCGAAGCTTACCTTGCCAATACCAAGGTGAACAATAGCCTGCTTGTCGACACGGTATTCAACTTTACCCGCCTTAGCTTCTTTTACTGCTTTTGCAACGTCGGTCGCAACAGTACCGCTTTTAGGGTTAGGCATAAGCCCACGTGGCCCAAGTAGACGTGCATACTTACCAAGTTTTGGCATGTACTGAGGGGTTGCTACGAGGATGTCGAAGTCAAGCACTTCTTTATCAAGCTGTGCGAGGAAGGTTTCGTCACCAATAACATCCGCACCCGCTTCTTTAGCGGCCTTGTGGTCGGCTTCAGGCGCGAATACAGCTACACGTACCGTTTTACCGGTTCCGTGAGGCAGGCTTACGGTTGCACGAATGTTTTGGTCTGCTTGGCGTGGGTCGACGTTAAGGCGAACGTGCACTTCAACGCTGGCATCAAACTTAGCTGGGTTGGTTTCTACGGCAAGCTTTACAGCGTCTTTAAGGCTATAAAGGGTACTGGTCTCAACTTTTTCCGCTACTTTGCGGTAGCTTTTACCGCGGCGTTCAATAACCGGGCGGGTGACGGGCTTGGGGCCTTTTTTAATTACCTCTTCAGAACCGTCTTGTGGAGTGGTGTCGCCAGCTTCTTTGCGGGCTTCTTTCTCGGCTTTCGCCTCAGCTTCAGCGGCAGACTTTGCGCTGCGCTTGCCTGACTTTGCGAAGGTTTCCTCGTTTTCAGCAGGGGCTTCCTCTACAACCGGTGTGGCTGCACCGGCAATTGCTGCCTCAATTTCAGCAATAGTGTTTTTCTCGGTTACTTCTAGCTTCAGCTTTGTAGCCTCGGCTAGTAGATCGGCTTTTTTGGCCATAATTAGGATGGATCCTTTCTGTGGTGCAAGCGGATATATCGCGTATATCCTCCCAACATTGATGTTTATACTTTCATTATAGCAGATTTTACTGTAAAAATCAAATAAGCACCGGTGAGGGTGCTTATTTATGTGTAGCTGAGATTATTCAGCAATCTCGACGCCCATTGAGCGTGCAGTGCCAGCAATAACCTTCACACGACCGTCCATATCGATAGCGTTAAGCTGATCTTTCTTAAGTTCGGCGATTTCCTCAAGTTGCGCCCGAGTGATTTTACCAACCTTGTCGGTGTGTGGTTTCGCGCTTCCCTTTTGAATACCTACCTTTTCACGGATAAGGTCGTCTACAGGTTGCCCAAGTGACTTCCAGTCAAAGGTGCGATCTTCGTACACTTTAATGTGCACAATGACGTCCTTGCCTTGAAGTTCTTTGGTTGCGTCGTTAAATGGGTTAATGAAGTCCATCATATTAAGACCCCATTGACCAAGTGTCGAACCAAC
>DODJ01000045.1:0-961 GCA_003545655.1 Candidatus Saccharimonadota bacterium | reverse complement strand
CCAGCGGTTGCACGGCCAGCAGGAATACGAAGCTTCAAGTTACCAATTACTTGCTTTGCCATAAATTTATTAACTCTTCCTTTGTACTAAATATCTATTGAAGCTGATATTGTAGTGCGTAACGTAATCATCATACCGTATTTCATGCATATTTTCAAGTTCATAAAGGGTGGCGAATGTGTATAAGGTTGACTTTATCATAAAAATATGCTAATATAATGCATTATGTCACCAGATATGCAGATGCCAGAACCGAAGCGAATCTCACGTTCAGTCAGCGAGCACGAGCTCAATATAGATACCATTGGAAAAATTGAATCTATCCTTACTGACCCTACGAAGTTTAGGGTTGATAGCCGACTCATCCGCTCCTATCTAGAAGTAGTCGCTACGCCAAAAAGGATCCAGCGCTCGAATACCCGTTATATACAAACACCGTGGGGCGACTTCGATGACTCGTATGCATACAATGCCGTCCGTGACCTATCCCATGTTATGGCTGCTTTTGGAGCGAACCCTAATGAAATACCTTTCGCCGATACCGCAACGCGGTTATTACCTCCAAGAGCTAAAGGCCACAGCCGTGAATGGTATATCAATGACAGGAGCATCATGAAGTCCCTCGAAGAGGAAGTCAGTCTTGTCGAAGAACTTGGGCTGAGTTTTACGAGCATCGCCCTGTCTTCAGTATCAATCGACCGACAAGCATCAAAAAGTAAAAATATCCTTCGTATCTTAAGCGGAAGGTCTACACCTATGGCCTCCTCCGAGCAACGGCAAGAAAATATGGAACGCGCAGGACATACAGGGCAGATTGAATATATCTCACGCCTCCACGAGGCTCTTTCGACCTACCAGTTAATTGGCTCGCGCAATAATGGGTCACGGCTTATGTATGAATTGACAAGCGCGGTTTCGGAGCTTAGGTCTTCTAATCTTCAAGGCACCTATGAGGCTGGAG